>CAYNOE010000138.1:0-7848 GCA_964398745.1 uncultured Lachnobacterium sp. | reverse complement strand
CAAAACGTCTGTTTGCCATGCCCGCATATCTGCGGGCTCTTTTTCATTCAGGAGAGCGCCGTAGGCGGTCTTTCCTATAAAGTAAAAAAGCACTATGTATTTTCAACATAATGCTTAAATTCCGGCTTATAATTATATCCTAACGCCTCTTCTAAATCATTTCCGGAATATCCATAACAACAGGACTGTCAAAAACAATAAACGGATCAATATCTATACATTTATATTCATCCCTGTCACCTGTCAAATCCCATGCAATAGTATTTCCAATAACCGTCAATTTATTTCTAAACTTATCCTTATCTTTCAATGGTTCAAACACTCCGCAATCCCCGGTCAAAAATGGCTTTATATCTACTTTTCTAATTGAACCATCATTTACATATGCATACACAACATAATCTTCACCTGCTACTGCCTGAAAAATCTCAGGGAAAAAATATCTAGTATCCAAACCGTTATTCATAATTCCACCGCCTTAATTATATTAATGGATTGATTCTGTTTAATGGTTTATGCGCTTTTGCTAATTCCCAGTTTTGCATTAGCTCATCTTTATGTAATTCAGCCCATGCCAGAACAAATTTTAATTGTCTTTTTGGCAGATAACCAGCACTAATAACTCCATCTTCTATTAACACTGATGCGTTATAATTTGCATATTCTGCATGGAAGTGCGGCGGATTGTGTTCACTCCAGTTCATTGATATTTTAATTCCATAAAACAATGACACTTCAGGCATTTTGTTATTCCCCCAACTTATAATGCTTTTCCCCTGTCACTCATATATAATATCTTCTTTCCTGCTTATAGACTAATTATAGCAGATTTTCAGGTAAATTCAAGCCGTATCCGCTTTGAAAGGTAAACTTATCAATACGCTTCCAAAACCGCATTCTCAATCCCGTACTTTTCTGCCAGCGCCTTTATGCTTCCATCCTCACAGGACGCCCGGATAAAGGCATTTGCCTTTTGGGTTACGTCAGAACCCTTCCGGAAACCCACACAGATTTTTTCATCATTGAGGGAAATCCCAAACCCAAGCCTGTCATATTCCTGTCCGTCACTGGTGTTATATGCCGCCATGATGATATCAATGACCGTGGCATCCGCCTTCTTGTCCAGTACGCTCTGCAATGCCTCCTTCTGGGTTGCACACGTCATATAGCGGTACTTTTTTTCTTTCAAAAGGTCTTCCCCGGCAGAACCTGCCTCCACAGCAAACAGCAGATGTTTACAGTCCCCGATTGTTTTATACTGTTCCAGCGCTTCCCCATGCATCACTGCCACCTGGGCATTGGAAAGATACGGCTCTGAGCAGGAAATAGACTCCGTCAGCTCTTTTGTCATGGTCATTCCATTCCAAATACAGTCAATCTCACCGTTTTCCAGAAGCCTGGTCTTATCATCCCAGTCAATTTCTTTTAATTCCAGCGTGACGCCAAGGCTCTCCGCAAAAGCCTCCGCCAGCTCGGCATCAAAACCTGTCCAGATCTCCCCGTCACGGTAATCCATGGGTGCAAAATCCGTAACACCTGCCACAAGGGTTCCCCTGGACTGTATATATGCCAGGTCAGACTCCCCCTCCTCCAGTCCGAAACCGGCACTTTCCTGAGCCTTCCCGCAGCCGGCAGCCAGCAGTACGAATGCCAGTGCCAGCCATATTATTTGTTTCCAATGTCTTTTCATAGAAATCTCCCTGTTTCTCATTTTATTTCTCTTTTTGCAGCATAAACAAAAGCCCAAAGGTTCCCGGTCCGCAATTCGCAGAGATGGCGGGGGAGGCTTTCTGATAGATGACATTTTTAAATGACACTTTATCCCCGGCCAGCTTTTCTATCTCCGCAAGCTCCTCCCTGTTCAGTCCGGCATGGGTGATAAACAGGGTATTCGTATCGATTTCCCCTGCAGTCCGCAGTGTGGAATCAATGTATTTCTTCCACACATAATTCCTGGTTCCAATCCTGATGGAGCCCACTTTCATGCCGCTGTTTTTCAGTATAAGAACCGGATGAAGCAGAAAGGCTTTGCAGAGAGTATTGATTCTGGAAGAAATTCTGCCGGATTGCGCCAGATATTCTGTATTGTCTACAATAAAGCTTGTGTTTACACACCGCTTCATCCCTTCTATTTTTTTCATAATCATATCCGCCGTCATCCCCTGTGCCGCGTATTCTGCAGCACGCAGCGCCATAAGCCCCATGCCGCTGGAAAGATGCCCGGAATCTGCCACAATCACATTGTCAAAGGTTCTGGAAGCCTCCAGCGCATTGGCATACCCCTCGCTGACCTTCTGCGCCATTGTGATATGGACGATACGCTGTGCTTTTGTAAGCTGGTCGGCAAAAAAATCTTCATAATCCGAAACCGGAGGTGCCTGGGACCTGGCCGCTTTTTTCTGCTCGCTGATATAGGATAAAACGCCGTCCGTCTCCGTTTCCACACCGTCCAAAAACTCCCCCCCTTCTGTAAGCACCAGGTAAGGCATGACTGCAATCTGGTATTTCTCCACAAGATGTTTGGGAAGGTCGCATACGCTGTCTGTGGAGATCATTACCGCTGTTTTCTTTTTGTGTTCCAGAACAGGTGTTTCGGTTATGCCTGCCGGGCTTTCCGTATTCATCATATGCACAAGTTCTCCCGGAAGATGGCGCAGCAGCTCCGTTTCCAGCTGTATGCCGCTGACCGGTTTTAAAAGATAACCGTCAAACCCCTCTCTTCTGTAAAGGGCCTGGTTTTCCCCTCCTGCATTTGCCGTAAGAATGACGATGGGAATATTCTGGTTCAGGCCTCCCGTCTGGGTCCGGATGGCATGCAGACACTCTATGCCGTCCATTTCCGGCATAAGGTGGTCCATCAGGATTACGTCATAACGGTTTTGCAGTGTTTGTCTGAGACACTGGGCGCCGCTGGTAACGGTTTTTATCTGCACCTTTGTATCCCGCAGCAGCTTCTTTGCCACCATCAGATTGGTTTCATTGTCATCTACGATCAGAACATGTGCCCTGGGCGCTTCAAAACTCTGTTTATAATGCTCCCTTACATTCATTGCATGGCGCTCTTCCAGATTCAGCTCCCCGATGGCGTCCTCCCCGACAATTTCCTGGGGCAGGGTAATCACAAATGTGGAACCCTTTGTGTACACGCTGTTGACGGCAATCTCACCGCCCATAAGCTCCACAAGCTGTTTTACAATGGAAAGGCCAAGCCCTGTTCCTTCAATATAACGGTTCTTTTCCTCATCCACCCGCTTAAAGGCACTGAACAGAAAAGGGATGCTCTCCTTTCGTATCCCCATGCCGGTGTCTGATATGGAATAGGTAACCTCTGCGTGTCCCCGGCTTATCGTTTTACACTGAATGGACAGTGTCACAGAACCCTCCTGGGTATATTTCACCGCATTGTTGAGCAGATTGATCAACACCTGTTTAATCCTTACCTCATCCCCAAAGAGCCGTGCCGGCATGGACTGGTCCACATCGATATGGAAGGCAAGACCTTTTTCCCTGGCGCGTATCCAGATCATATTCACAATATCAGAAAGCATGGCCCCCACGTCATACGAAACCGGAACGATATCCATTTTTCCGGACTCTATTTTGGACATGTCCAGTATGTCGTTAATCAGCGTAAGCAGCATTTTTCCGGCTCCCTGAATGCTTTTTGCATCAGCCGCCACTTCCTCTGGGACATCCTGGCGCAGGATCATCTCATTCAGGCCGATAATCGTATTGATCGGCGTCCGTATTTCGTGGCTCATGCTTGAAAAGAACCGGTTCTGCGTCCTGTTCAGCTCCTCAATTTCCTTTTTCTGTCTCTGCGCAATTTCATTTTCTGACCTGTAAATTGCATTCTGGAACAAAATCATGCTGCAGGTCAGGCCGGCGACTACCACCAGCGCCATCAGGGAATCTGCGTATACCATCTCAAGGGTGTGCTGGCTGATAAACGCCGGATAGCAGTATGCCACATAATAACATGCCACAGAAATCACAAATCCGCTGGCTAAAAATACATACTTTATCTTTCCCTCAACCACAAGGCACACATACACCATACCAAGCAAAAACCATATGGGTGCGCCGCCATAAATCCCGCCTGCCGTCACAAAGTTAAAGGGCATTAAGAAATAAACGATAATCGCAGCAATAATTACCGCTCCTGTATGTATTTTATGACAGTGGATCGCCAGCCACGCAATCCCTGCCAAAATCAGAAATGAGATGCACAAAAAAATCACATTTATTCTGTTTTTACCGGAAACGGCACTGACAACGATCCCTGCCGCCAGTCCGTGAAGTCCGATCAGTACAAAAAGCCTGAACAGCCGCTCCTGCAGCTCCAGCGTATGGTTCCATATTGCCTGAAACATTTTCTTAGGATTCATCTGTCCCACCGCCTTCCATACTGTCAATCAGTGCCTGCACTTTCTCAGCCGCCTTTCCAAAATCAAATTCACTTACATCCTCTTTGATGTTTTGCAGGAGTTCTTCCACTGACACCTCCCCATACATCATACCGCCCATCTCCCCGATCAGCGTCTCTGCCCGGTCAGCCTCAAATGTGCCGAAGCTGTCCTTTAACGCATAAAGCCGCCCAAGAAATTCCTCCCTGGATATCTGCGTACCGTTGTTTTCCAGGGCACCGCTTTTTGGACTGTCACTGTCAGGCCCGGCTGTTTCTGACAGCGCAAGGGCTGTTTTGCGGTATGCACTAAGAAGCTTGTCATGATGCTCCCTGATATAAGCCACGTCCATATTTTTTGCCGCCTCTTCCGCTTTCCATGCAAGCTCTGACAAATTATCCGCTCCTATCATTTTCGCCGAGCTTTTCAGCGCATGCACCATAATATGGTAATTCGTCAGGTCTTCCTTCTGCCAGAAGCCGTCTATCGCCTGCGCTTTTTGCTCTGCACCCTGTGCGAATTTTGCCAGAAGCTCCATATAAAACTCCCGGTCACCGCGGCAGTACTGCAGTCCGGCGCAGATGTTGAGCCCGGTTCTTTCCAGCCGGTCCGGCATATCCTCCTCTGCCTTACTCTCCCCGCTTTTTTCCGGAATCCCGTCTGCTTCCTGCCCGTTCAAATGATTCGCCGCTGCACAGACATCCTGTTCATACCTGCTTTCCCCCTGCCAGTCCCTGTCAACAAATGTAACAAGGGATTTTGGCAGCACTTTTTTTAAGACTCTCTCCAGCTCCATATATTCAATGGGCTTGGAAACAAATTCATCAAAACCTTCCCGTAAAAACATCTCCCTTGCACCGCTGACTGCATTGGCTGTGAAAGCGATGGCTGTAAACGTTCTTCCCTCTTCCGTATGCATTTTCCGGATTCGCTTTAAGGTTTCCACACCGTCCATTTCCGGCATCATATGGTCAAGGAAAACCAGGTCAAATTCTTCCCTTTCGCAGAGTTCAAGGGCCCTGATACCGCTCTCTGCGGTTTTCACCTGCATCTGGTAATCCTTTAATATCCCTTCTGCGACCATCAGGTTCATGGGCTCGTCGTCCACCACCAGCGCCCGCACTCCCGGACAGACCATGCGTTCTTTTTCAGATCCGTCCATGCCCTTTGCAGGTCCGGCATTTAACATACTGATCACAGGCAGGCAGTAAAAAGGCTTTGGGATATGCCTGATGCGGCTTCCCTTTGGCAGAACCAGGCTGTCATCCGCGATTACCGCAACCACGGTACTTTTGTCCGCCCCTTCAAAGTAATCCCTGTTTTCTTCGTATTCTTCTTTTCCAATAAACAGATGCGTCAGCTGGTACACAGACATCAGCTTTTTCAGTTCTTCCAGATTGAATACCCGGTGAAGCACAAGATCCAGTTCCCGTACCATGTGGGTTATCATTTCATTATAATAGCTGCGCACCTCTGGAACTGCATATTTCTCAGGTCTTAAATAACAGCCAAGACACAGGCTTTCCTGGCTGGTTACCGACATGCAGGGCGATTCATCCGCAACTTTTTGCGGAATACTGACAGACACGGCAGTACCGTTTCCTTCTGTGCTTTCAACCTGCAAAAAACCTTCCATTGCAGCTGTCATGCCATACACTATGGGGAGTCCCAGGCCCAGACCTCCGGCCCGGCGGTTCCTTCCGCCGTTAGACTGGTAAAATCTTTCCCTGACCTTTGAGAGGTTTTCTTCATCCATTCCAATTCCCGTATCCCTGACCCTGATGCACAGATTCATGCCATACTCCTTGGGCAGCCCATAAATCCTGACATGTACGCCGCCTGTCTTTGTGAATTTCATGGCGTTGTCCACCAGATGTCTTATGATTTTTTTAATCTTTCTTCCGTCCCCGATCAAAAGAGAGGGAAGCCGTGCTTCAACATCAAAAATCAGCTCCGGCGCATTTTCCCGATGCTGCATACGGATTCCGGCAACGATATCGTTTACAACGGAAGAGATCATGTAAGCATCTTCACTCACTTTTATCCGTCTGGTGTCAATTTCCGTGTAATCCAGAATATCCTCAATCTGGCTGAACAGCCTTTGTCCCGCCATCTGTACCGCCAGGATATCCTTTCTTTTCCCTTCCTTCTCCTCATTTTTCAGCATCACCGCCGTAAGGCCTGTAACCACATTGATCGGCGTGCGGAGCTCATGGGACACATTTGCCAGAAAGTCCTCTGTCCTGCGGTTCGTTTCCTCTAACTCCGTAATGATATCATCTGTTTTTTTCCTCTCCAGCCGACGCCTGCGGATAATAATTTTTGAAAGCCGCCCCGCCATATAGACAAGCATCAAATGCAGCAGTGTTCTCGTGACCAGAAGGGGGGTAAATTCCATGGTTTTTCCTGTGACAAATACAAGGTCATAGAACATGGTAAAGAAATATGCCCCCATACAGAGATTGACAATGCTGTACTTTTCTGTGGAAATATACATAATGATAACCACAATCATAACCGGCGCCATATCATAGATGCTGGTTTCGTGGATTCCATAAAAGAAAAAAGCCAGCATTGTCAGGACAACATACACCCACTGTCTGGTTTCCTCCGGGATTTTTCCTGTAATATGAAACACCCAGCACGCCGCAAGTCCTGCCAGAAGCAGCATAACGGCCCCCATATCCCATCCAAGCAGTATGGACTCTCCTGTCAGCACAAGTGTAAATATGGTATAACACAGTAATACGATAAGATGTGTCACCCGCTGTTTTTCCTGCTCGTACATTACTTCCCCCTACTTTTCCCTCATCTGATACCCGGTATCTTCCTCTATCATCATAAGCATAATCCTGGCATAGACAGGATCAAACTGTGTGCCCTTTCCCTTTTCCATTTCTTCCCGGACAATCTTCTGGGCGAGCACATCCCGGTAACTTCTTCTCGAACTCATGGCATCATAGGCATCCGCCACAGCAATGATCCTTGCCTCTTTCGGAATCTCCGCGCCGGCTATGCCATCCGGATATCCCCTGCCGTCATAGCGTTCATGATGCCAGCGGGCACCCACAGTAAGCTGTGGAAACTCTGTGATATTTTTCAGAATCTTAGCCCCGGTAACGGGGTGCTTTTTGATAATCCCATATTCCTCATCCGTCAGTTTTGCCGGCTTATTGATAATGGAATCGGGAATCCCGATCTTGCCCACGTCATGCAGCAGTCCCATCATGTAGATGTCATTCTGCTCTTTTTCCGAAAATCCCGCCCGTTTTGCGATTTCCCTGGAATACTCCGCCACTCTGGTGGAATGCCCGTTGGTATAAGTGTCCTTCGCGTCAATGGCCCCGGAGAGCGCTGTCACAATCTGCATGGAGATTCTCTCTATTCTCTCCTGCTGCTGCAAAACCTCCTGTGTCTTTTTATCCACCTCACGGGCCAGGTC
>CAYNOE010000137.1:0-7926 GCA_964398745.1 uncultured Lachnobacterium sp. | reverse complement strand
TGTGTGCTGCCAAACAGCTCCCACGCTGTCTGTTCCCCAAGCAGACAGCCGTTTGCATCCCCCTCCGGCAGAACCGGTGCCAGCGGAAGGACCAGCTCAGATGAACCGTCAAGCACCAGTACATCCGTCTGTACCTTCCTCCCCAGATCCGGATCTGCAACTGTCATATCCCAAAGCTCCCCCCAGGCTGTAAATGCCATACCGTCTATATTCTCACGGAATACCTGTAAATCCCCGGAGGAGAGCGGCGTCTCCAGATAAATTGTCACTGCGCCGGAAGCATCCGCCCGGTTTTGGGCCTTTTTTGCGCAAACTGCCAGACCTGCCGCCGCCAGAAGAAATCCCAGTGCCAGAAGCAGACAGCCCCATCGCTTAATCATATGAATTATGCTCATTCATCCGCTCCTTCCTTTTCCTTAAGCCGCACCCTCTCCCCTGCAGATATCATCTTGTCTGAGCTTACGATTACCTGACTGTCCGGTGACAGACTGGAGCCTGTCAGCGCCGCACACGCTTCATTCTTTTCCGCAACTGTCACGTCCATACGCTGCGCCACGTACTGTCCCCCGAGCACCGTATCCTCCAGTGTCCTCACATATACAAAATACCCTTCGTTTTCTGTGTGTATAGCAGAAAGCGGCAGAATAACTCCGTATTCACCGGATGTCTTTGTCAGCTCCATGTCTGCAGACTCCCCAGAAGAAAGTGTATCCTTTGGCACAAAAACGGTTACCTTTACCATCTTCCCCTCCTCATCAGACGGTTCCACGGACACAACCGAAAGTCCCTCATATTCTTTATCCACAGTTCTCAGCGTTACCGTATCCCCTGCTATTACATAAACGGCATCCTCTTTGCTGATTTCCGTGGTAAAACACATCCCTTCGGATGTTGCAGACAGAAGAAAGGCCGCCGACTCTCCCGTCCTCTGTCCCACTTCAAGCTGTACCTGTGTAACGGTCCCGTCCATCTGCGCCGTTATTTTACCACCGTCCTTTTTTACTGCTTCCAGCATGGCAAGCTGTTTTTGTTTTTCCACAATCTGAATCCGGCTGATTTCAGCCTGGGCGTTTTTGGCACTTTCCGCCGATGCATCCTCCAGATTCCGTTTTGCCTGCCGCTTCTCATCCGCTGCCTGCTGTCTGGCGTCCTCCAGTGCTTTTTTAGCTTCCTTTAACGCTTCCCCTGCCGCTTTCACGGAATCGTTCCCCGGCAGACTCCCGCCGCCGCTTTCCAGAAATTCCTCAAGCTTAAGGTTTGCTGTATCCAGTTCCTTTTTTGCTTCATTCACGATGTTGTCGTACTTTTTTACAGTTCGGCTGTAATCCTCTTTCGCACGGACAAGCGCCTGCATTCTATCCTCTTCCTGCTTATTTGCAGCATTTTCCTGCGTTCTAAGCTGCAGTTTTAAAACCGCCAGTTCTTCTTCCAGTTCCTGTATCTGTTCTTCCATTTTCTTTTTTTCTTCTTCGTCTTTGCAGCCACGTTTTTGCCAATATAATTCCTCCAGTTTCCGCTGTTTTTTGTTAATTTCCAT
This sequence comes from uncultured Lachnobacterium sp., assembly GCA_964398745.1. GTDB lineage: Bacteria > Bacillota > Clostridia > Lachnospirales > Lachnospiraceae > Roseburia. The sequence continues at coordinate 6,389 of CAYNOE010000137.1, read as the reverse complement.
CTGGCTTATAGTCATATCATAGTCCACTGCAGGATTTTTGGAAGCGTCCTCCTCAGCCCGTTTTGCATTTAAAACCGCACTCTCTTTTTGCTCCTTCGCATCCTCATACGCTTTTTCGGCGGTCTGCACTGCCGCCTGCAGCTCCTCCAGTTTCTTTTTGTATTCCTCCGCCGCCTGCGCTTTCACCTGCTGTTTTGCTTCCTTCACCTTCTCTTTTGCTTCTTTGACTTTCTGTTTTGCTTCTTCAATCCTCTGAGCACTCTGGGAAACGGCAGTTTCATAATCTTTTGCCGCGCGTGTTTTGGCCCTGCTTTTATCCTTCCTCTCCTGCCACTGCGCTGCGGCAAGCTCCATGTTCTGCAGGCGCATAATCTCAATTTCACCGGAAAGACCATCCATCTTCTCCTGAAGGCTGTCCATATCCAGGCACGCCAGCACATCCCCTTTGCTGACATTCTGCCCCTGTTTTACCGCAACCTCTGCCACCATGACATCCGCGGCGGCATAAACTGCCTGTTCTTTCATGTTATCCACGGTTCCGCTTCCAGTAACGGTATGTGAAATCTTCCCCGACTGCGGTTCCTCCACCTCAACCTGCGCAACCGTAAACGAAGCGGCAACCCTTGAGACACCGGTCATAAGCAGCATTGCCACCAGAAAAACCAGAACTCCCTTATTTTTTAACTTCATAGCCGTCACCCCTTCCCAACCGAGCCTGCCATTGCCCCGATTCCTTCCTGTATCTCATCCCTTCCCCAGGACAGGAGCAGAAACACCGGTATAACCACGAGAAAAGAAAAAACAAAACTGTACTGGACATTCCGGCTGCTAATCCCCGGTATGTAAAGGGAAAACGGCCAGAGCTTCGGCGTTTTCAAAAACAAAAGAGGCTGCTCCAGCATGTTCCAGCACTCAATCACACTTAAAAGGACAGCGGCCTTGATTCCCTGCTTTGCCAGCGGCAGTCCGATATAAGAAAACAGAAGAAATTCACTTTTGCTCTCTAAGGAGAATGCCTCAAACAGTTCTTCCGGTATTCCGATAAAAGAACGGTATATTAAAAACACCGGAAACGTGGAAAAAACTGCCGGAAGAATAACTCCCGCGTGGGTATCCAGCATTCCCAGCGTGTCCAGCATCTGGTAGCTGGAAAGCATGGTTACCTGAAAGGGAAGCAGCATAAGAATTGTATAAAGATAAAACAATATACTGCTTAATTTCCCATGCCATCTTGAAAACCCCCATGCCGCAGGGACTGCCACCAGAAGCTGCCCTGCGACTATAGCAAGCGTAAGCTTTACGGAATTCCAGAATACCACATAAAATTCCGGTGTATCAAGCAGCACCTCCACTTACCCCCGGAGCGTCGGATAAGAGGGAAACAGAAGCAGAAAGGTACGTCCCCCGTCTGCAAATAAACCGCCCAGGCATTCTGACAGTTCCTGTGTGCCTGCCAGTGATCCGGCAAGCAGCACAAGCACCGGAAAGCATGAAAGGGCACATACCAGAACCATCAGAACCAAAGTCATTATTTTAATTATATAGCGTTTCAAGATTTCCGCCTCCCTTTTTACGGAATGGATAAACAATAATAGTAAAAATACATACCATCACAACTGCGCCTGCCGCCATTTTGTCCACGGACATGTCCCGGAACCAGTTATGAAATATATGCTGAATCATGTAAATGCTTTTATCCGGATATTCCCCTGCCAGAAGGTAACATTCCCTGTATACCTTAAACGCATTCGTCAGGGCAAGAATCAGTACCGCGGAAGTCATGGGCTTTAACCCCGGAAGGGTGATATGGAAAAACTTTGCCAGTGTTCCCGCCCCGTCCAGTACTGCGGCTTCATACAGACTTTCCGGAATATCTTTAAGCCCGGTAAGCCAGAGAATTACATAATACCCCGTGTTTTTCCAAAGAAAGCTGGCAACCAGAATACCAAAAGCTGATGATGAATGAATCCAGTCCTCTGAAAAATTCAGGCAGCTGTTCAAAAGTCCGTTCCTGTGAAACAGCATTCTCTCCTGTGAACTATTCCGCATAATAAAGTTCCAGTTTCTGTATAATTTCATCCGCCGCAGTATCCAGATTCTTCTCCCCTGCAAGATAAGGATTTGTACTGTCCAGTATGGTATCAATCACAATACTATCCTCCATGGCAGGCGTCTTCAGCTCTTTTATCTGTTTTTCAAAGTCCGCGAAGACTTCCTCCGGCGGCCATGTACACCAGCCCATTCCCATTTCTTCCAGTTCACTTTTGGACTTCTCTTTTGCCATGCTTTCCCAGGCTTTCTTATTAACCGGAAATCCAGTGACAGAAATCTGCTTCTCACGGCTGTCAAAGCTTTTCTGTTCCTCCTCGCCAAGACAGAACTTTAAAAACTCTTCCGCAATGTCCATGCGCTCTGATTTTTGGCTGATTCCCGCAAGAAGGGGACTGAATGTTCCTTCGGAAATCGCCTGCCACGACATATTACCGTCATAATTATTACTTTTGTTATTATATATAGACACCAGCGGCTCCGTTCCGCTCAGATAAGTCAGTGCCATGGCAGCCATGGTATCAGATTCCGAGGCAAAGCCTGTGTCAAAATGGTCTACGGTTCTGTCCTCATCCAGAGTAAATTCCACATCTTTCCACTCACTTGTGCTGGCATCAATATGCTCCTGTATTTTCTTTATAATTTCCAGCAGCCGTCTTAGCTTTTCCCTTGAAAGGGAACCGTCCTCTGTCTGCAGCGTCTGCCAGTAGATGCTGGACACATAACGTACCATATCCTGCCTGCCCATGATAAACGGCAGATAATCTTTCCTTGTGGCTTCTGCCTCTTTTAACAGGTCTTCTGCGGAATGAACAGAAGGTACTGCCGATTTATCCCCGACCGCCGCAGGAACTTTAAAGACAACCGGAACCGCATAGGAAATGCCATCCTTTTCATACGGCTCAAACAGATTTTCAAATACCTCATTTTTCTCATAACATCCGCCCAGATCCGCCAGTATGCCTTTCTCTCCATAGGATTCCCACGGAAGATTGTTAAGCACCAGTACATCCGGTCCGTTTCCCGCCATAATTTCTGTATTCAGGGCATTAACGGCATCCGACACATTCTTTGCGTTACTGCCCTGCATCCCCACCTCATATCTTACATAAACTTCCGGATGTTTTTTCCGGAAATCAGAAACCAGTGTTTTCATAGTCCCATTATCTTTAAGCGTGTAAACAGTCAGTTCATTATCCGGCCGCGTGGGAACACTGGGATCGTACTTATACCGGAACAGTTCCTTTCCACCGCTTATATTCGCCAGTGAAAGCAGAAAAACATCATCACTCACACTTACAAGGCTGTTAAAAGCGTAATCTTCACTGGAAAAACACCCCAGCGCACCATCCACCAGAAGCTCACGGATCTTCATTCCAAAATCAGTTCCGTAAATACCCGTTTCATCAATATAGTAAATTTTATTTTTTTCCTGCTTTATGTCAATCAGATACAGATTCCAGGCACATTCTGTTTCTTCCAGCTCTTTGCCGGTTTTCGTATCAATATGCTTTAACATGTCCTTATCCGCAACATAAACATATAACTGGTCCCCCAAAAGCCTCATTTCTGTGTCCTCCACCTCTGTGGACCACAGCTTTTTCCCGCTTTTAGCATCAAAACAGAACAGCTGTCCCATGCGTCTGCCTTTCTCTTCGGTCAGATCCAGCATCCCGTAAAGCTTTCCGTCTCCTGACAGGGCTGGCTTGGAAAGTCCGTAGGCTGACAGCGGATACTCTTTTTTCGGTGATGGAAGCTCTAATGAAATTTCTTTCACTTTTCCCGTTTTATCAATCCTGAAACAACGGCAGGTTCCTGATGCATGTTTTCGTGCCATGGGATCTTCGGACATTTTTCCGGCAGAGGCAAAAATATTTCCTCCCTCATCCACGCAGGCCGCATCCACGCGGTAGCCCTTCGGCAGCCAGTCCATCCCCAGCTTCTGTTCTTTCCATGAAACGCCTGCATCACTGCTCTCATACAGATACAGACTGCCCGGCTCATTTTCAAACAGAATCCATATTGTACCATCTTTTCCGCAGCGCAGGTCAAACTGGACTTTTACCGGAACCGGAAGTTCAATTTTTTCCTCTATGAATCTCCCCATTGCACTGGATCCCTCTTCTCCTGAAACAGAACTTTTGTCTCCTTTCCCTGGTGCTTTGGAATCTTCCCTGGCGCATCCCGGCAAAAGCAGAAACACTAATACCAGTACGCTGAAAAATAAACATATAATTCTTTTTTCATCTGATTAATCTCCTTGTCTGTATTCGTTCTCTGTACTGGTACAATACCACACCCCGGATTTTAAGTCCTCTAAGAGTTCTCTAAGGAACTTTGAGAAAATAACTTTGCAAGATTGTAGAGTTATTTTTTCAAAGTTCCGAAATTCCGGACCTGGAATTTTTTCGGTGCGCGAAGCATTATGGTGAAGGTACTGCCTCCCCCTTTCGTATCACTGACCAGAATTTTTGCTTTGTGGCTCTTACAGATTTCGGCTGCAATGGAAAGTCCCAGCCCGAAATGCTCCTTACTGCTGCGCGAGGAACTGCTCCTGTAAAAACGGTCAAATATTTTCTTTTTATCCGCATCGGCTATTCCATTTCCAGTATCCGCCACCTGTATGCAGTATTTGTTTCGGGAACAAAAAAGGGACAGATAAACGCTCCCGCCTGCAGGAGTATAGGACAGCGCATTATCAAGCAGAATTATAATCACCTGCTCAATTCGCTGCGGATTGCAGATACAGTCTGCGTCTGCTCCTGACAAAGAAAGGGAAATTCCCCGTTCTTTTGCAAGGGGAAGATATTTTTCATAGACCGAATTTAATATTTTTTTTAAGGAAACCATCTGAAACCGGTAATTTAAAGAAGCCTGTTCCGCTTTTGCCAGATACAGAAGCTCCCCGATTAACCTTTCCATACGGGATATTTCACCGTCGATTAAAGTAAAAATCCGGCCGGTTTTTTCCGTATCCGGTTCTGTTTTTAAGATTGAAATCCCGGTTTTAAATACGGCAAGAGGGGAACGGAGTTCATGTGAAGAGGCGGCAACAAAACGTCTCTGTTTTTTGTCATTTTCCACCACTGGCTTTAAGACAAGAGACGCAAAGAAATAAGAAAATGCGGACAAAACCACCATGGAAAAAAACCATATGGCAAAAAACCGGATACGCTGCTGCCTTATCCGGCTGTATAAATTTTCCAGACTGTATAAATAAAGATACTCTGCTTCTTGTGTTCCCATGGATACCTGCGCATCCATAACCAGAAACCTTCTGTTTTGATGTGCCGCATGCGTCCAGTAAAACATGCGCTGCCTGATACCCATGGAAGAAGTTTCCAGTTCCGGAAGCGTATTTTCTCTTTCCAGATAATCTTTCAGTTCACTGACTACGGAAAGATTTTCATCTTTGATTACCACCGAAGAAAGCGAAGAAGGCGCGCCATTTAATTCCAGCCAAAGGATATTTGAACTGCCCATATTTTTGGTATACCAGTGAATGCTTATCGGGTTTTCTGTATTCAGGTCTGATGAAATGGTGTTTGCCCTGAGTAAAAAAAACGCCTTTTCCTGCCCATACATATTATCTTCTGAAACCTTCAGGCAGCAGAGAACAATGATAAGTACAAGAAGTGTCGTAGAACAACTGCAGATTAATGTGAGCCTGATTTTTATTTTTTGAAACATGTCCTGTTTTCCCTTCCGGATTATCTTTATTCTGAATAGTTGCCTGCAAAGCATTAACGGACGGTCAGGCAGTACCCCTGACGGTGAATGGTTACAATCCGCACACTGGTTTTTAATGCTTTGAGTTTCTTCCGCAGCAAATAAATATAATTATCCAGATTCCCGTCTTCTATTTCCGTAAAGGGACCCCATACTTTTTCTATAATCCGCTCTCTGGGCAATACCTGCTCCGGATTCCGGAAGAAAAAAGAGAGCAGCTCCGCTTCTTTTTTTGACAGTATAAATGTCTGCTGTCCATACACCAGTCTGGATTCCTTTTCCCAGAAGCTGATGTCCCCGAACCGGAGCGGAAAAGATACTGTATGATCCAGCGTTCTGCGCATCACGCTGCGGATACGTGCCAGCAGCTCCCCCATATCAAACGGTTTTACCAGATAATCATCCGCGCCCAGATCCAGACAGTCTATTTTTTCTGCGGATTCCCCAAGGGCAGTAATAAAAATTACCGGTGTATTCACTTCTTCCCTGCGCATTTCTTTTAAAACTTCCTCGCCGGAAATTCCGGGAAGCATACGGTCCAGCAAAATGATATCGTGATTGTTTTCCATGGCTTTCTTAAGCCCGTCCGTGCCGTCACTGCAGACTGTAAC
>CAYNOE010000136.1:0-8091 GCA_964398745.1 uncultured Lachnobacterium sp. | reverse complement strand
GAATCACAAGTCCGAATTGATGGTGATGAAGCTGCAATTAACTATGTAAAAGAAAATATTGACCTGATATGGAAACAGAAACCTGTATATATGCATGGGGACTATCATCCTGGAAATCTTATTTATACAAATGATGGTTCCATAGGCGTGATTGATTTTAATCGCTGGGAAATCGGAGACCCTTACGAAGAATTTTACAAACTTGAAAGTTTTGGAGTTGAAACTAGCATTCCGTATTGTATTGGACAAATAGATGCTTATTTTGATGACAGGATTCCGGAAGATTTCTGGATTTCGCTTGCAGTTTATGTTGCGCATGCTTCATTATATTCCATTAAGTGGGCGGAAAAATTTGGACATGATGAAATCAATGGAATGGTCGCGAGATGTCGTATGGCACTTAATGATTACGATGATTTTCGGGTGTACATACCAAAGTGGTATACAGAAAAATTAAAGACACAGTACCAGGAGAAAAACGGTAAAAAAAAGGAGATATGAAATGGGAAATACAGCACAGAAATGCCGGCAGTGCGGACGGGAAATTTATTTTGACGGAATTTGCGTTTCCTGCCAGACAGAAAATGAACGGAACCGTATATTAGCGTTTTCGCAGGAGGAAATTGATGCGGCAGTCCGGGAAATCTGCGAAGAAATCGAAGAAAACGGTAAGCTGGATGAACAGGAGCAGATGTTCATAAATCTGGTCAATTACCGGGATATTAATACAGCCGAAATCGCCAGGACCGCTTTTGAGCAGAAACTTTTCAGGCCTTATGAAATATATAAAAATGCTCCGGATAATATTGTCAGGGAAATGCTGGACATGCTGATGCAGGATGAACTGGAAACGATTTTTGTAAGCAACCTGATGATGTGCCTTGCGGTTCATGGAGGTGAGGAAATATTCCAGGCCTTTCTGGAGCTTGAAAAACATCCCCGGAAATGGCGGGAAAACCTGTATGTAGGCCCTTCGGTTTACGCTACAGGCGGCGGATGGACCTTTGACAGCAACGGAATGTTTACTAAAACTGTGTTTGACAAGTGCTATCCAATGGTAAAAGGCACACCGGAAAAGAAACAGCACAGTCCGGTAAAAATTGGTGTTAAAGCAGATGGGAACTGTCCGCACTGCGGCTGCAGGCTGGTAAATCTTATGGAGATTGACGGGAACGATTCCCGGCTGGATTTTCTTGAGATTGACGGCGTAATCAAAGCAAAATGCTGCCCGAACTGTTTTCCGTTTTCAGGCGGTGATTTCTGCAGATATTCTGAAAATGGCGAAAGTGAAATTATCTGGGGTGAACGGATGTTTTCAATGGACGACCATTTAAAAGAGGATGGAATTGAAGAGCTGACCTCTAATTCTTATGTTCTGGGGGATGCTCCCGTGCCGCCCAGATATGCTGCTGACTGGGAAGGAGGTTCCTCTGTCGGCGGATTTGGCTTCTGGATTCAGGACTGTGATATCAAACTCTGCCCCGACTGCGGAAAACCAATGAAATATCTTGCCCAGATTCAGTGGGATACCATAATGGATTATATGGAAGGAAATGCTTACATTGAAATCTGCAGGGACTGTAAAATACTTGCACTTTTGCACCAGCAGACATAATCCTTTACCTCCCGGCAGCATCTGCTTTCTCCTGAATTTCTACACATGCTGCCGTTTTAATTACGTCCGGTAATTCTCCAGGTCGCGGTTCATGACTGAAATCGTGGAAAATGTCTCAGCGGTCACCGCGTCTATATCCTGCATATCCGTGTCTATTGAGGACAACAGTTCTGACGTTCTTATGATTTCCGAACTGTTTTCCTCGGAAGCAGCACTGACTGATGCCATCGCCTCCTTTATATTTTCCAGTGACTGTACATACTGTTCCGTTATCCTTTGAAGCTGCTCCATGGATGTTTTGATATTGCCGGATTTATCCGTAAAGCTCTGGGAAACGTTGCCAAATTTTTCATAATCTGCGATAATCTTATCCTGCATAAGCAAAAGCATCTCTTCCGACAGACTATCCAGCCCTTTAATGGCTTCCACCACCTCTTTGCTCATTTTCTGGATTTCATTTGCCGCATCGTTTGTACTGCCTGCCAGTTTTCCTATTTCTTCCGCCACAACAGCAAAGCCTCTTCCCGCTTCCCCCGCCCTTGCCGCTTCTATAGAAGCGTTTAAAGCCAGAAGATTGGTCTGTTCTGAGATTGCAAGAATCGTATCCGACAGCTCTTTAATCTGGAGGACTGCACTTGCTTTCTGCTTTTCTATCTGTAAACTCCGGGACATCGTTTCTACATTTTCCCCAATCATGGACGCCGAATGTTTTGCCGTATCGTTCAGCTGTCCCGAAGAAAAACTGATATCCCGCAGATACTCCGTATTCTCCGTAACAATATCTGCAATATTCTGAATATCCTTATAAACAAGCTCCACCTGTTCCCCTGCAACTCCAACAGACGCTGCTATCTCCTCTGAAGACGCCACCATAGACTGCATCGTGTCACTGATACTGGTAATACGGGAAGCTGATGCAGAAACATGGGCATTGATATTCTGCATTTTATCTTCAATGCTGCCGGTTCCATTCTTTACCTCATTCACCGTATTTCCGGTTTTTTGTAAAAGCTGGTTCAGACTGTTTCCGATTACCTCCAATTCATCACCAGAGGAAATATCCAGTACTTTAGTCAGATCCCCGTCAGCAGAGATTACTTCAGTCAGCTTGTCATTTACTTTGATAAAATTTCTTTTCATGCCCGATGCTGCCAGCATGGCAGCGATTACTGCCGCTAAAAGACCTCCTGCTGCCGCAACTAAAATATTTCGGATGAGGCTGTTTAAAGATGTCTGAATGGAAGACGCCTCATAATCCACCGCCACAAGTCCAAGTACTTCACCATTATAAACAATCGGCGCATAACCGCTGTAAAAAGTCCCCCATTCATCCGTAAACGATTCTTTAGTCACAGACGCTTCTCCCTCCATGGCTTCAAACATCGCCTCCTGCGCCTCATAATCCTCAGCATACTCCCCCGGATCATCCGGGTCCGTATCTACAACAAACTGAAAATTCTGACCGTCTTTCGGCATAAGCGTATAGACATATGTCACAGAATCTCCTGACAGAAAAAAACTCAGGGAATCTTTCACCTCTAAAAGTGCGTCGTCGTCTCCCTCCATCGCTCTGGCAAATACCTCGCCATCCACATTTTCAGCGGCAATTACTGCAATCTCCATTACATCCCCCATACTCTTTTGCCTGAGGAAACTTCCCATGGTAGAATAGGAAACCCCTCCGACAATCAGGGAAACGATTATGGCAGCGCCCAGAATAAAAAGAAAAAGCTGTGCTGCAATGCTGACTTTCCTGGTTTTCATATCATAGCTCTCCTTATCTTTTGAAACAATTTTACTGGTTTGCGCCTTCCTGCCCATAAAAAACCGCCCCCCGGCAATTCCATTTATCAGAATTACCAGAAGACGGATTCGTCCGTGTTACCACTTCCATCCACTGCCGCTTCACAGCCGGCAGCCTTATCAGGTGCTTCAAACCTCTTCCGCTGTAATAGGCGGTCCTGTCAGGACTTATCCGGCAAAACCACAACAAGATACAATTATGATAACCATATTTTAGCTGATTTATGTTTATTTGTAAAGACAGATTCATCATCTTCTGATTTTTCCTGTGAAAACAGTTTCTCTGGAAGAAATGAAAGTCTGCGTCCAATTAACCGGGCTATGAAACCGACCAGAACTGCTGCAATTATTGTGCCCTCTCTAATCCCATACAGCCTGCCTGAAAAAGCCACAGAAAGAACTCCTGCAATGACTGTCATGGAAACATCAAACGCAACTTTTGTTACTCCAAATTCACGGTTCCAGCGAAAAACGACTGCACGCACAAAAGATTCGCCTGGAAGCATTACCACATCTGCTAATACCTCCATATAAACTCCGATGCCCAGAATCAGACATCCAAAAATTAAATCAGCAAATTTGGCTGCATAACTTTCTGGATGCACAAACCCAAGTATGTTCATGAATATATCAATAAATATTCCAAATGCAACGGAAACCGGTATTTGAAGCACATGTTCTAATTTGAAATTCTTTTTCAAAATAACTAACTGCAGCAGAATCAGGAATAAACTGAATATTACAGTAAATGCTCCCAGCGAAAATGGTAAATTCAGGCTCAGTACATATGGTATTGACGAAATCGGTGATGTTCCAAGTTCTGCCTTTGTTATCAGACTTACACCAAGAGAATTTACCAGTAAGCCTGCCGTTAATATAATATATCGTTTAAGCCGTTCCTTATTACTCATGTTTTTTCACCCTTTCTATATTAATATTGATGGCTGCTTTTTAACTATATCACTACACCTCAAACATGTCAACTAATACATGTTTGTTCTTTTATATTGTATAGATTTTTTCAGATTATTATGATATAATAAACTTCAGATTGGCATGTGTCTGCAAACATTTTGTAATGCCAAACAGGCTGCAACTATGGTATCTTAATAATCAGTTCTTCGATGAAAGGAATTTTTATGGGAGTTTTACGCTATGCCATACTTGGTTTATTAAACCGTCAGGATATGACTGGATACGATTTGACAAAAGAATTCCAAACTTCCCTCTCAGAGTTTTGGAGTGCAAAACACAGCCAGATTTACCCAGAGTTAAAAACTCTGGCTGAAAATAATCTTGTTGAATTCAAAACAGAAATAACAGGAAATGTACTAGAAAAGAAATTATATTCTATTACAGAGCTTGGAAAAAAAGAATTACTGGAATGGGCAGAAAATTATACTAAAATCCCTCCCCTTCCCAAAGACGAATTTAAACTGCAATTATTTTTTTCAGACTGCATACCGGCTCAACAAAGAATCCAGTTATTGAAAAATCAACTTGAGCAGCATCTGAAATGGCTTGAGCATCTGAACCATAATTTAACCAAGTTTGATACCGTCCCACCCGCTAAAGAGAGTGAGTTTAGCGATTATCTTGTTCTGCTGGGTGCAATAAACCGCGAAGAAAGTTCCTGCAACTGGCTCAATACCTGTATAAACTTATGTAAAAAAAGAGCTGCAAAAAAGTCTGATACATAAAAATGGAAGTACTGAAATATTCAAATATGCAAAATGGCTTTATAAATATCATAATCGTCCTGCTTGAAAACATTAAAAATAACCTTTTCTATTTGTGTGTCTGTCTGTAAGAACTCTGTAACTGTCTGTACGGCAATTTTCGCCGCTTTTTTCTGCGGAAAATGAAACTCACCCGTAGAGATACAGCAAAATGCAATGCTCTTTAATCCCTTATCAGATGCCAGTTTCAAGCAGGATTTATAGCAGTCTGCTAGCTGTTGGCAATGCTTTTTTGTTAAAACACCCGATACAATCGGTCCGACTGTATGAAGTACATAGCTGCATGGGAGATTAAAAGCAGGTGTAATCTTTGCTTTTCCTGTCGGCTCGTCATATCCCTGCTCCATCATCAGCTCATCGCAGGCCAGACGCAGCTGAATGCCGCTGACACTGTGAATGATGTTATCCACGCAGGAGTGGCAGGGTACAAAACATCCCCTTAAAGCACTGTTAGCTGCGTTTACAATCGCATCCGCCTTTAGTGTGGTAATATCCCCGCACCAAAGGATAAGTCGGTTATTGACAGGAGATACAGGAAGGGTATCACTGTCAGTAATCCCTTTTTCCTTAACTTCTGCACTTAGGTATTCGTCCTGCACTTTTAGAAATTCCTTTCCAATCGGACGAGGAGGGCGTATATTCATAAGGCTTCTAAGAAGTCGTTTCTGTTCCTCTGTGCCGTCCGGGATTTTCATGTCCTTATATTCCGGCAATTCTGAAAGCAGCTCTTTAATCAGATATAATCTTTTTTCACTATGTGTCACGCCCCAATCCTCCTTTGTCTCCGCAAATACAGTTCCGATGATTCAAATCAGATATAACCTTTGCCATATCGCCCCCAATACCGACTGCTCTGTTCCCAAAACTCTCCGGAACAACAGCTTCATCCATATTCAGCCGGATTAAGGACAAATTTCTGTTTTCACGAACCATTTTTTCAAATGGGAAACGAATAATCGTCGGTGTATTAAATCCAACGCCCAGTTCAGCAATACACCTTTTTTCTGTTCCATTTTTTTCAGAAAATCGTAATAACGTCCGGCTGCCACATGCCAGTTTTCGTCTTCCACAAAATACTGGTCGCAGCGAAGGTGCATTGTCATATTGCCGCCGCAGACCGGACATTTCGGCACCATTTCGGAAGGCAAAAGACAGTCATGTCTTGCCTGATCCATCTGCCGAAACAAATCCTCTGCATCGTAAATCTTTGGATGACATCCCTTTTCACATTGGATATTACCATAATCTCCCTGTGTTGCAAAGATGCGTTCTGTCTGAAATCCGGCTTTTTGAAACTGATGGTCAACATTCGTTGTCAAAACGAAATACTCCTTTTCCTTTACAATTTCGTAAAGCTGCCTGTATAATGGCAGAGCAGGCGGAAGAAAACGGTTTATCATGCTGTGCTTTGACCAGTAGCCCCATTTTGCCTCCTGTGTGGAAAACGGATAAAAACCAGCCGCATACATATCTGTCATATACACAGAACCATACTTTTCTATGAATTCGCTGAAATTACTTGTAAACCGTTCTCCACTGTACGTAAGTCCGGCGGCGGCAGACGCTCCTGCTCCCGCGCCAATCAGTATAATGTCAGCCTCTTTTATCAGTGCAGATGCCTGTTCCATCTGTTTTTCATAAGGGATATCCTGAAAAATATAATCTCTGGCGGGAACACCGCTTAAAAACTGTGACCAGTCTGTCTTCTTTTTCTGACTCTGCTTCATGATTCATCAACCTCCGACCGCTTTTTCTGTGACAGAAGCCCTCTTGGATGCTTCTATTGTGACACTACACTGATTCGTTTCTGAATGTGGCTGCCATCTGTATTAAGCGCTTCATCAATCATAGCAACGGCATAATCCGCATAGCTGATAACGCTTTCGCCTTTTGAATTAAGGGTAAGTTCCTCACCTGCAAGAATATACTTCCCTGTTCTTGCCCCTTCTGCCTGAAAATCGCCTGCCGGACTGATAAATGTCCACTTTACATCATTCCGTTCACGAAGTTCTGCAAGTGCCTTTCCCTGCGCTTTTGCAAGGGGCAGAAATTCTGCCGGGAAATCCGGACCATCACATACTTGTATGGTATGCTCAGAGTTTACGTAAAGACTTCCTGCACCGCCTACCACTAACAATCTGGTATCTGTACCGGAAAGAAGATCACATAACTTCTTTAAAGAAGTGCTGTGCAATGGGAGAGTGTCCTCTGTCCATGCTCCGAACGCATCAACTACAACATCAAAATCCTTTAAATCTTCTTCCGACAAATCAAACAAATCTTTACTGATTACCTTCTGTGCCGCTGTCTGATTTGTTCCTCTGACTACCGCTGTTACATCTACACTTCTGTCTACTGCTTCCTTAACAATCAATCTTCCTGCTTTTCCATTAGCGCAAACTACTGCAATTTTCATAGTGATTACCTCCTGCATTGTTGTAATGTTCTTTGTTACAGCAGAAATATATCGCCTTTTTGTTGTAATGTCAATAGTTACAACAAAAAATTTTAAAAATATTTCAAGGCACTCGAATGATTCCAATAATGCCTTGAATTATCAGCAATTTGTGATTAAACATCTTCGTCACTCAGGTACTTTTCCGTGTCCCGCTTTATGTCTGCCAATGTAATCGCCGCAAGTTCCCTTTCCAGCGCATTCTGTATCTGAATAAGCTTGTCATCCAAAATATGATGAATATTTCTCCCCACCGGGCAGTTCGTGCTCGGATTTTCATGAAAATGAAACAGTTCCCCCTTTTCAACACATTCCACAGCATTGTATATGTCTAAAAAAGTTATTTCATCTAACGGTTTTGTAATAGTAGTACCTCCGGTTCCCCGTGCTACAGCAATCAAACCTGCTCCTTTTAGCTGACCTAAAATTTTCCGGATAATGACAGGGTTCACATTGGTACTTCCTGCAAGGAAATCACT
>CAYNOE010000135.1:5540-8110 GCA_964398745.1 uncultured Lachnobacterium sp. | reverse complement strand
GTCACAAGGCGTTTGATTAAAGTCTGTATTGTTTTCGGACTCCAGCTTGTGGTCTGTAATAATTTATCTGTTATTTCATTTGTACTGATCGGTGCATGTTTCCATACGATTTTCATAACTTCAAATTCAGCTTCAGAAATCTGTGGTAAATCGCTCATTTCAAATTCTCCATAAATCTTACGTATGTAATAAAAATATTATAGACGTTATTTGTGCAGTTGTCAATTTGCTGACTGGATATTGACAGAATATTATCATGCAGTTATACTGATGACAAATCAGGGATAACCGCCATACCAGGGAAGAAAAGCGGCGTGTAAAGAGGAAAAAGGAAATATTTATGAAGAAAAACATACTAATTGTGGATGATGATAAAGACTTATCTGCTATTATAGCAGATATGCTGGAGGATTACGGATACCGGGTAATGAAAGCAGAGGATAAAGAGAGTGCGTTTGCCCTTTTGTCGGAAAATATTTTTCATCTGATTTTACTGGATATAAATCTTCCGGACGGCAGCGGTTTTGAACTATGCCGGGAACTTAGGGAAATATCCACGCTGCCGGTGATATTTGCGAGCGCGAGAACAAGCGAAACTGACAGAATTACTGGTTTTGACATTGGAGGGGACGATTATCTTCCCAAGCCATATTCCATGAAAGAACTGCTTTCCAGGGTGAACGCATTAATCCGGCGTACCTATGGTTTTTCGGAAGAGGAAAAAATTGTTTCTTTTGGGGATGTAGTGGTCAATATCACGGCAAGAACCGTTACCAAAAAAAACGAAAGCATAGCATTGTCTTTAAAGGAATTTGATCTTCTTGCTTATCTGTGTGAACACAAAAACAGCGCAGTTTCCAAGGAAAAATTAGTTACGGAAATCTGGGGAGCATTTTCGATGGTGGAGCCGTCAACCCTGACGGTTCATATTCGCTGGCTTCGTGAGAAAATCGAGGATGATCCGGCAAAACCGAAATATATTAAGACAGTATTTAAGGTGGGCTATATGCTTTGTGACGGGGATTTTGTGACAAGCTGATGTTTCCGTTCGGAGGTGTGGAATGAAAAGCAGAGTAATTACGGTAACGGTTGTATTTTCCATGATGATATTTCTGGTGGCAGGAGTGTTTTATCTGAAAGGAAAGCAAAGGGATACAAAAGACCGGAGGGCACAGCAGATTATTGCTGTCAATGAATTGGAACAACTTGCATTAACAGGGGATACAGACCGGATGATTGAAAAGTCAGCAGACCTTCAGGAGAGCCTGCGTGCCACGGCAGTCAGTTCCCATGGGGATACCCATTATTTTATCATTGCCGCTGTTTCTGTCATATATATCCTTATCGTTTTTGGATATATCTATTTTTCCGTTATTCGTCCATTTGATAAAATGAAGGATTTTGCAAAGGAAATTGCGCAGGGAAATTTTGATGTTCCCCTGCAATATGAACGTTCCAATTATTTTGGCGATTTTACATGGGCATTTGACAGTATGCGAAGGGAAATAACCCGTTCAAGGGCCTGCGAAAAAGAAGCGGTTGAAAACAATAAAACCGTGATTGCAACACTTTCCCATGATATCAAAACGCCGATTGCATCCCTTCGGGCATATGCGGAAGGATTAGAGGCAAACATGGACAGGTCCGCGGAAAGGCGGCAGCAGTATATTTCTGTTATTATAAAAAAATGCGATGAGGTCGCACGGCTTACCAATGACCTGTTTTTACATTCGGTTTCCGCTTTGGATAAACTCAGAATTTCCATGGAACAGTTTGAACTTTGTGAATTTCTAAGTACTGCGGTTCATGAGATTTCTGTGGACAGTTATCAGGTGAAGCTTTTGCTTCCGGAAGAAAAAATTATGGTTACGGCAGATAAAAACCGTATGATGCAGGTGTGCGAAAACATCATCAATAATACGCGAAAATATGCAAAGACAGACATGGAATTGTCGGCATGTGCAAGAGACGATGGTGTCTGGATTTCTTTCCGTGATTATGGAAGCGGCATTGCGGATGAAGACCTTCCGTTTGTATTTAGAAAATTTTACCGGGGAAAAAACTGCGGAAGTGAACAGGGCTCCGGTCTGGGACTTTACATTGTAAAATACATTGTGGAAAAAATGAACGGGGAGGCGTTTCTGTACAACCATAAAGACGGGCTTGAGGTGGTGATTCATCTGCCCTGAATTCACAACCTTATTCTGTTTTGGATATTGCTTTTTTGTTAGAATGTGGCATTCTTTCTTAAGGACTTCTTAATATCTTTTCTGCTATACTTTCCATACCGAATAAAAAAGGCATAAAGATTGAAATTATAATAAATATGGAAGAAAGGATAAGGCACAGCAAAAAAATGAAAAAAAGTATCTTATCGGCAAAGGAAATCAGTAAAAGTTTTGCCCATAACGGCGGACAGCTGCATATTCTTTCCCAGGTTGATTTTGACCTGTATGAGGGAGATTTTACAGTGATTATGGGGGCATCCGGTTCCGGAAAATCCACGCTGTTATACGCATTAAGCGGAATGGACCGGGCAACTGCGGGGCAGGTTTATTATCAAAAAAAGG
>CAYNOE010000135.1:496-5530 GCA_964398745.1 uncultured Lachnobacterium sp. | reverse complement strand
GGGTTCCCGTACCGGCTCACCGAGACGGTCACGATCTCCGGCTTCACCTCGGAGAGCGGTCTGAAATGGCGGCTCAGCCCGAATGAATTCATGTTCCGCAGCGTCGAGATCCGCGAGAAGAGCGAGGCGTGACGAGCCGCGCTGCGCTGCGGTGGGGAAGAACTCGCCGTGTCACGCACGGCGTAAAAAAAGAGCTTGCCGCGCTGCGTCACAGTGATTTTGGGTTTGTTTTCCAGCAGATGCATTTAATCGGTAATCTTTCTTTATTTGAAAATGTGGCGGTCTGCGGGTATCTGAATAAGGAGGTCAGTGCCAGTGAAGTCAAACGCAGGACGGATGAGCTGCTGGATGGGATGGGACTTGCAAAAGTAAAAACACATCTCCCGTCGCAGGTTTCCGGCGGGGAACAGCAGCGGTGCGCGATTGCACGGGCTGTAGTCCATACTCCGAAGGTGCTGTTTGCAGATGAACCGACCGGTGCATTAAACCGGCATAATACGACAGAGGTATTAAATCTGCTGACAAAATTAAACGACAGGGGGCAGAGCATCCTTATGGTAACGCATGACCTGAAAGCGGCTCTTCGTGCAACAAGGCTGTTATATCTTGAGGATGGAAAAATAACGGGTGAATTAACGCTTCCAAAGTATAGTCAGGATGAAGAAAAAAGTCGTGAAGCGCAGGTTGGCGCATGGCTGGCCTCGCTGGAATGGTGAGGTGGAAAATGGAGATTTTAACAATATTAAAGGCGAATATCCGCCGGAAAAAAGGCTCTTTTGCAGGAATACTGGTACTGATGGCGATGATTTCCCTTGCACTCACCTCCATTCTCGGCGTATGGGACAATATTTATGACGGGCTGGAAAACGCACAAAAACGGATGCATACCGGGGACGTCATCTGCCAGATTGCAAATAACATGCTGGATGAAAAACTGCTCTCTGACGTAAAAAACCATGCACTTGTCAAAGAGGTAAAAGCAGTAGATGCACTTACTCCGTTAAAAATGACATATAAGGACTATGATTATGCCAACATGGTGTTTGCGCAAACGCCAAATCCAAAGGCACGTTTGTTTAAATCCAAAGGAAGTGGATTTCTGGAGCGGGCACCGGAACTGAAACCGGGGGAAATGTATATTTCACGGGGAATGAAAACAAATTTATCCTGTGAAACCGGGGATACGGTAAAGCTGACGTTTACGGCTGGTACTTATTACTTTAAGATTGCTGGAATTATCGAAGATCCGGAGCTTGGCGCATCAGTGATGGGATGTAAAAACATCTTTATCAGCAGCCGGGATTACCGGAAAATAAAGGAAGAATCCCAAAAAGCGCTGGGGGAAGACAATGATGTTGTGGAATCAATTACGCGGTTGTCGGTCTACAAAAAAGATGACTGCAGGCTGACGGATGAAAAATTTTTAAGGCAGCTCAATCTGGATACAGGCATTGGGGATATGAGCTTTATTACAATTACCCGTTCATCAATTTCACACTATACCTGTCTGTTTCCGCAGATTATTTGTATGATTTTAACGGCTTTTGCAATCCTGCTGCTGGTTTCCGTGGTAGTTATAATCTGCCACAGCGTTTCAACCGGGATTGAAATGGAATATGAAGCGCTTGGCATTATGAAATCGCAGGGATTTACAAAAGGAAAAATCCGTCTCATACTTGCCCTCCAGTATCTGCTTGCGGAGGCGGCAGGCATTATTCTGGGGACACTGCCCGCTGTTTTTCTGTGTACGGCAATTGGAAATGTGTTTTTTCCTATTACGGGAGTGGTTATTAAACACAAAGTTGCCATTGGAAAAAGCGGAGGAATTTTACTGGCGGTTCTGGTAATTTCCGCCCTGTGTATTGGAATTGTTACAAAAAAGATTGCAAAAATCTCTCCGGTGCAGGCAATCGCAGGAGGCAAAAGCGCCATCTGGTTTGACAGCAGATTAACTCTTGCCATAAACAAAAAAATGCTGTCAGCAAGCCTTGCATTCCGCCAGTTTACGTCTGCAAAAAGACAGTATCTGGGTGTAACGGCAGTCGTTGCCATACTGGTTTATTTTATGGTTTCCATGATGGTGCTGGCAAATGTCATTACTGCAACATCCTCCTGGGCTGCGATGGGAATTTTTTATGCCGACCTGGATATAAGCCTGACAGATACGGTACCAGAAGCGGAAATTGAAAAAATTGAGGACACCATAAAAAAATACAGCAGGTTTCAGGTTTCTTTTAAAAACTGTGGGAACCGCTATTTTTCAGTGAACGGGGAACCGCTTTATGGACATGTGGCAGACAAACCGGAGTATATACTCGCAATATCAAAAGGGCGCCTGCCGCGTTATGACAACGAAATCGTAATGACTGAAATTGCCGCGGATAACCTTGACCTGAATCTGGGTGACAAAGTAATGATAGGATACAGGGATAAAAAGGCGGAGTATATGGTTTGCGGACTGAACCAGAACATGAATGATACCGGAAACAATTTTTCCATCACAAAATCCGCTGTATCAAAGCTCTGCAATGCAAATATCCAGTATATGGGATATATACTGGATGATAAGTCAAAAGGGGAAAAAATTGCAGAAGAACTGAACAAAAAATATGAAGATATGCTTATGGCGGAATATGTTGATGCATATATGGATGAAACATTTTCTCTGGCAATTCATGCCATGTCAGTGATTGTATATGTTTTTTCAGCCGCATTTGCGCTGGCTGTTGTGATTATGGTATGCACCCGTGCATTTTTACGGGAACGGAGGGATATTGGAATTTATAAATCGCTGGGATTTACATCCCAAAAGCTGCGCCTGCAGTTTGCAATACGTTTTCTCATTGTTGCAGTAATCGGAAGCCTGGCGGGAGGCAGTCTTGCGGCAGTGTTTGCCGGGAAAATGTTAAGCCTGATTTTGCGGAATGTTGGAATATCAAATTTCCAGGTGACTTTTACAGTACCCACTTTTGTCCTTCCGGCTGGCATGACCTGTATATGCTTTTTCCTCTTTGCGTATGCTGCATCACGCAGGGTCAAGCGGGTGGAAGTCCGGGAACTGGTGACGGAGTAACCGGTCAGTTTGCTGTGGGGTATTTGACTGCTTTACGCATCGCTGTCTGTTTAATAATGATATCTCTTTTTCTGGGTTACAAGAAACAGTAAAGTTAATATAAGTGTCATTCCTTCTGCAGCAATGACTGCTGACCATATTCCGTCAAGTCCGATTATGGCAGGCAGTATAAAAATTGCGGCAATCTGAAAAACGAGTGTACGCATAAATGACAGGAAGGCAGAAATCTTTCCGTTATTAAGTCCCGTGAAAAAGGCGGAGCCATAAATATTATATCCGCAGAGCAGAAATGAAAGGGAAAAAACTTTCATTCCGCGGACTGTCATTTCACAAAGGTTTTCATCGTAACCGACAAATATTTTAGACAGCGGCTGTGCCAGCAGTTCGGATGCCACAGTCATAAGAATGGAAACAACGGTGGTAAAAACCAGACTCTTATGAAGCAGGTTTTTCAGTTCTTTATGGTTGCCTGCCCCGTAATGGTAACCAATTAAGGGACCGCAGCCCACCGCATATCCAAAGAAAATTGCCAGAAAAATAAATGCAATATACATAATGACACCATATGCCGCAACACCGTCTTCCCCGGCGATTTTTATAAGCTGCCAGTTATAAAGCATTCCGACTACGGAGGAAGACAGGTTTGTCATCATTTCAGATGCACCGTTGGAGCATGCTTTTTTAAGTGCAGATAAGTCCAGGCGCGTTTTTGTAAAATGCAGCAGGCTTTTGTTTGAACGAAGAAAATAAACGGTTGGTATCATGGCTCCTACAATCTGGCTTCCGGCTGTTGCGACTGCAGCGCCTCCGATTCCAAATCCCAGTACACCAACCAGCAAATAATCGAGAATCATATTCATTACACCACTTGCAATGGATATGACAAGCCCGAATGTTGCGCGTTCGGCAGTAACAAGAAAACTCTGGTAGCTGTTCTGCATCATAAAAAATACGTTTGAGGCAAGCAGGATGCGCCCATAAAGAACACAGTCGTCCACAATTGCATCAGTTGCGCCGAGGGCACAGGCAATCGGGCGGATAAATACAAAAACAATGGCCGATAAAGCGGCACCGGCCACTACAATTACACATATAAGCATGGTAAATATCTGGTTTGCCCGGTCTTTTTTTCCTTCCCCGAGGGTAAACGATACGAGTGCGCTTCCCCCGGTTCCAATCATGAATCCCAAAGCACCGAGAGCCATGAGTACAGGATAAATCAGGTTCAGTGCCGTAAACGCATTTTTTCCTGCGTAATTGGATACAAAAAATCCGTCTACAATCGTGTACACAGAAGTAACAATCATCATGATAATGCATGGGAGTACAAAACGGAGCAGTTTTCTGTATGTGAAATGTTCGGATAAACTTATTTTTGCCATAATGCTTTCTCCTTTTTCCTCCTATGGTAACATTCATGTATGGGGAATGCAAGTATAGAATATAGTTGTTGCATGGCAGGGATTGTTCTATTATAATTTATAGTACTTGTCAAGCGTGAATTTTCCACATGAAAAATCTGCTTTTCACTATACCGCTGAACGAATATAAAGAGGCATTACCCTAATGGCGGACGAGCAGGCAGGACACCCTGACTGGCAAATAAAATTTTAATTACCAAAAAAAGAAATATTGGAAAACAAATGGGGGCTTGATAAAAAACGCCCGTGGAATAGGAGGAAAATAATATGGCAAGGTGGGATCCGTGGCGCGGCTGTCACAGACATAGTGAGGGATGCAGATACTGCTACATCCATAAAGGAGATTACAGGCGTAAGACTGATACGGACAATATTGTAAAGACGGATAAATTCTACGCCCCTGTCGCTAAGAATAAATCGGGAGTGTACAAAATCAAATCGGGACAGACCGTATTTCTTTGCTTTTCCACGGATTTTCTGATTGAGGAAGCCGATGAATGGCGTTTGGAATGCTGGCAGATGATACGGGAGCGTTCCGAT
>CAYNOE010000135.1:0-486 GCA_964398745.1 uncultured Lachnobacterium sp. | reverse complement strand
GATTCAATATTTATTTTCCCTATCATTTTTGCACGATTTGCATTTTCTGTTTTTGACAAAGCGTATAGAGCGGTTTATGGATTGTATCCCGGAGGACTGGAACGATGGATACGATAATGTTTCGGTTGGCTGTACGGTGGAAAATCAGGACAGGGCTGATTACAGACTTTCCATTTTCAATGAGCTGCCAATAAAACATAAAAATATTATCTGCCAGCCATTGATTGAGGAAATAAACATTTCCGCCTATCTTGATAATGTTGAATTAGTCGTGGTCGGCGGCGAATCAGACAGAAACGCCAGACCGCTTGATTATACATGGGTGCTTTCCATACGGGAGCAATGTATCGCCCGCAAAGTACATTTTGAGTTTCGGCAGTGTGGGACACATTTTATCAAGGATGGAAAAAGATATACGCTGCTTACACGTGACTTATGCAGCCAGGCGAGAAAAGCCAATATTAATTATTAGATTGGAATGACTGG
>CAYNOE010000134.1:0-8176 GCA_964398745.1 uncultured Lachnobacterium sp. | reverse complement strand
AGAATTTTTGCCCGATGATTATTACAGCAGGATAACAGATAACGACCAGTATTTTGACGAGGACATTATTAAATTGTCATCAGAGGAAGTTTTTGTTGATGCAGGTGCTTATATAGGTGACACAACTGAAAGTTTTTTAAATCATTGTGGTGGAAAATTTGAAAAAATTCATTTATTTGAACTGGATCCGGAAATATACAAGCGGCTATTGAAAAACCTTCCAGTTCTGCAGGCGGAAGGAAACGGAATTTTGAAGGGTTATCCATATGGTTTATCCGATCATAGTCAGACTGTATATTTTAAAAGTGGTGAGAGTAATTCATCAATTGTAGAAGATGAGACAGGGACAGAATACCATAATCAAACGATTCTAACTGATGGGATGAAAAATACTGGAAAGGTAGTGGCATTGGATAAGATATTAGAAGATGAGAATGTCACATTTATTAAAATGGACATTGAAGGAGCAGAGCAGGCTGCACTTCGGGGGGGAAAAAAGATAATTAAATCGAAGCACCCAAAATTAGCGATATGTGTTTACCACAATCCTGAGGATATCTTGGAGATTCCTCTTTGGATTAAACATTTGGTACCGGAATATAAGATATATTTCAGGCATTATACAAATGATGTCTATGAAACGGTCTGCTATGCAGTAATGGATTGAGAAGAGGGAAAGGAAAAATATGATTAAGGTAAATGAAGAACAGCGTAAACCAATTGAAAATGAGCGGAGAAATAAGCTGCAGAAAGAAAAGCCTTATGTCTATGAAAAAATTATGCGGTATAAGGAAAAAGAGGCAAGGGGGGAATCTGTTGCAATGATAGATTTCTGTTTTGATTATAAGTGCAATATGCACTGCACACACTGCAGTAACTTATCCTTAGCAAAAAAAGACAGGGAAATGACCCTTGATGATTTGCGTGATTTTGCAGATCAGGCAGACAAGCTGGGGCTTGCGCAGTTTACGATTTCGGGAGGTGAGCCGCTTACCTTTGACAATTTGGATGATATTATTATGGCTTTAAATCCACAGAAGTTTCATATAGGAATGAGCACGAACGGTCTTTTGCTGACCGAGGAACGTGCAAGGCATTTAAAAGAAATTGGGCTGGACAAAGTCAAGATTAGCTTAGACAGTATAAATGAAGATGTATATAACCAGACAAGGCAGCAGGATGGCTCCTATGATAAAGCAATTCAGGCATTGTTTATTGCACGGGAAGCCGGATTACAGACAAACATTCAAACGGTAATTAGTCATCAGAACTGCATAACAGAGGATACTGAGCGTATGGCAAAGTTTGCAAATGATAATAGCTTTAATATGGACATAATGATTGCGAAAGCCGTAGGCCGCTGGGAGGGTAAGGAAGAGGTACTGATTACACCTGAAGATAATGATTATCTGCTGGAGCTTAGAAATAAATATCCAATGGTGCATAAGGATACTTTTCCGACATATGGAGAAAACCGCGGCTGTTGTGCAGTTACAAATAACCTTCATTTGACAAAATACGGGGATATCCTGCCATGTGGTTTTATCCATATTTCAATTGGCAATATTTTTGAGGAAAGCCTGAAAGATATTTTGGACAGGGGCTTAAGCATTAAATGGTTTGGAAAATTCCAGCCATTATGCCTTGCAGGTGAAAATCGGTACTTTGTCCGTAATTATATGTCGAAGTTTTATGGAAAACCTCTTCCAATCAGTTACAAGGATGTATTCACGGAAGAGGATTACATTAAGTAAAGGGAGTATGAGATGATTAAGTATACGGAACTAAAAGAGGATAACCGGCATAACCTGAGGGAAGTCATTCCGCTGGATAAACCGTACACACTCCTGATAGAACCATCCAATTACTGCAATTTCAGGTGTACGCAGTGTTTCCAGAGCCTTAAGGGGGACAATTACCTGACTAAAAACAGGGGCTTGATGGATATGGGCTTATATAAAGAGGTTATTCAGCAAATGAAGGACTGGGAGGGACCAAAGTTTAAGGTCTTAAAGCTGAGCCTTTATGGCGAACCTTTTACAAACCCGGATTTTGGTGAAATGCTAAAAATTGCCAAAGAGGCGGAAATTGCTGAACGGATTGAGACAACAACAAATATTTCCCTGCTCAGTGAACCGTTATGCCGGCAGCTGGTTGAATATGAAATCGATTATATGCGGGTTTCGATTTATGCAGGAAATCAGGAGCGCTATGTGAAGATAACGAACTGCCAGACCGTGGAGATACGCCGTATTTTGGAACAGTTGAAAAGCATACAGGACATGAAAAAGAGCCTGAAAAAAGAAAAACCGTTTGTCAGTGCCAAAATGCTGGATACATACACGGAAGAAAATGATGAATTCTTATCCCTGTTTTCTGGCGTGGCTGATGAAGTATATATTGACAAGCCCCATAACTGGATTGCAACGGAAGAAAAGAGTTTCATAGACAGTCTGTATGGCGCGGAAAAGCAGGAGGCACTGCAGGAAGATTTAAGGCATACGATTTCAAAACGTATTAGCTGCCCGATGCCGTTTACAACACTGGCTATAAGAAGCAACGGGGATGTCAGTCCCTGCTGTATTGACTGGATTGGTGGGACAAATCTTGGAAATATCCGAAAGGAAAAGATTCGGGATATTTGGAATGGGGATGAAATGTTTGAATTCCGCAGAATGCAGTTAGAGGGCAGGCGGGCAGAAAATTCCAGCTGCCGGAACTGTGAATTTGTATGTAATGATTATTACATGAGGGATAATATTGATGGGTTTCCAGTTGAAAAATTAAAAAAGGGGAGAAAAAATGAATACCAGTATTTATAAAGGCAGCAGAGGCTGTCCGGTATGCAATTGTAATATAAAGCATGGGTTGTTTCCTATAAAGATGTCGATGCCGTCTGATTGCAGTCTGCCAGAAGAGTATAAGGTGGCACAATGCGCTTACTGCGGCTGTTGTTATGCAGATACTAGGGCAACCGCGGCAGATTATGATGATTATTATAAAACAAGTAATTTTTATGGTGAAATGGATATTGAAATTTCGGCACATAAGCAGTTGTATGAAATTACAATAAATGAGCTGCACAGGCTGGGAATTAAAAAAGAAAAAATGGTTGATATCGGCTTTGGAAAGGGGGAGTTATGTGTCGCATTAAAAGAAAACGGATTTGATAATATATGCGGGATTGATCCGTCACCTGCAAGCGTGGAACATTTAAGAAAACAGGGAATAGAATGCAGGCTGGGAAGTGCCTATGATTATGTGTCTGAGCCGGAGAAAAAACGCTATAAGGCGATTTTTATGTATGGTGTAATAGAACATCTGTATGATCCGGGCCTTGCAATTGAAAGGGTAAAAGACTATCTGGAAGAAGATGGCTGCCTGTTTTTGTGGGCGCCGGTATTTGACCACATGGAAGAAGACCTGACACCGGTTGTAAATAATTTTAACGGTGAGCATATAAATTATTTCTCTGAGATTTCTTTAGATAATTTGGCCGGGGTAAATGGATTAAAAAAACTTTCAAGCCATTTGCTGGTTTCGGCAGAATTGGAGGATTCTAAGGAATATGGGGTACTGGCAGTATATAGGCTGACAGCAGATGAACAGATATTTGGTCTTGAGAAAGATAGTGTAACGGCTGAAAGTGTATGCGGATATTATTCCAGGGTTATGGAGAATTCTGGTGTGACACAGACTTTGATTAAGGAATTATGTGATTCTAAAGAAGAGATTGTTATTTGGGGAACCGGTGCATATATGAAAAATCTCTGGGCAACGACCGATTTGAATAAATGCAATGTGTCTGGGTTTATAGACAATAACGCAGCGAAAGTCGGGCAACGGATATTTGAAAGAAATATATATTCTCCGGATTATATTCTGAACGGGTATCAGGGGAAAATCGTGGTTTGTTGCATGATGTACTCGGAGGAAATTAAAAGGCAGATTGCTGGTATGGGAAAAGGATTGATTTCAAGGGTACTGGTTTTATAGCAACTGGCATAAAAGGAAAAACACCATGGCTGGAAGGGGACTGGGATGTATAAAATAAAGACATATAAACCGGCAGAACATCAGGCTGGAAGGGAAATCATTGTTTATGGGGCTGCATTATACGGGGAAGTGGCTTTGAATGCACTGGAAAATGCAGGACTGGAATGTACGGTATTGTGCGACAGGGTTCAGGCCGGGGGTAAATTCTGCGGCTATAAAGTGATTTCCCCGGAAGAATTATTGTTACATAAAGATGCGGAAGTATTAATATGCGCAACAAAGGGCTTTGAGGGTATATACACATTTCTGGCAGAAAACGGGTTTGAAAACATATATGAAATTTCAGAACTGCTGGAATATGTAAATCATGACAAGTTAAGACCATACTGCAGGCAGCTGACCATACAGGAATTGGAAGAAAAGTACTCCTATTATTTGAACGATGGGATTGATGATACAGAAGAAATTAATTTGTCATTTGTAGCACTTTCCATAACGGAAAGATGCACACTTAAATGCAAACACTGTTCGGTACTGGCACCATATTACAAGCAGCCCGAAGATGAAAAATATGAAGAAATCATAAGATGTTTTTCCCGGTTTTTAAACTGTGTAAACAGTATTGCAGAATTACAGGTTGGCGGCGGGGAGCCTTTTATGAATAAGGATCTGAAAAGGATTTTGGAGTGGTGCATAAAAGAACCAAAGATAAAGGAAATTTCAATTTTTACAAATTCAACCATCATACCGGATGAGGAACTGGTATCAGTACTGAAGGATGGAAAAATAAAACTACTGCTGGATGATTACGGCGAACTGTCAAGAAATTATGATAAAATTGTCAGCCTATGTGACCGGGAAGAAATTCGGTACCTGGAACAGAAATTTTTACACTGGGATGACTTGGGAAAATTTGATTATTATGAAAAGAATGATGCCATTGTTCAAAAAAAGTTCAGGCTTTGTTCGTTTGGTAATGTGAATTCTTTTATGAAAGGAAAGCTGTACAGATGCACCACGGCGGCGCGGCTGGAAGATATGGGGCTTATTAAGGAAATCAAGGGGGACTTTGTGGATTTCCGTCAGGAAATGGATGCAG
Source organism: uncultured Lachnobacterium sp. (assembly GCA_964398745.1). GTDB lineage: Bacteria > Bacillota > Clostridia > Lachnospirales > Lachnospiraceae > Roseburia. The sequence goes on along the minus strand of CAYNOE010000134.1, from coordinate 3,081 downwards.
AGGAAGGTAAAAGGCAAATAAAGCAGTTGCTTTTTCATAAGGATTTTCATGAAGGCTGCCGTATCTGCAATGGCGTTTCCAACTGTCGGACAGGAATTCCGGTTGCGGAACAGTTATAACGGTTATTTTGATAATCCGCAGATGTTTCCGGCGGACTGTTGAAGGCAGCAGGGACAGTAGCAAAAGAAGAATAAAATGGGGAGAGCTGATTAGCAATGATTAAACTGTCAGATTATGTATTTCAGTTTTTGGAACAAAAGGGGATCAGGCACGCGTTCATGCTTCCGGGAGGGGGTGCAATGCACCTGGATGATTCTATCGGAAAGTCCAATATTGAATACGTCTGCTGCCTCCATGAGCAGGCAGCGGCAATTGCGGCAGAAGCATACGGGCAGCACACAAATACACCGGGACTGGTGTTGGTGACTTCCGGGCCCGGTGCGACAAATGCGATTACGGGGGTTGCTGCGGGCTGGATTGATTCCACTCCGATGATTATCCTGTCCGGACAGTCCAAAAGGGCGGATCTGGTCGGAGACAAGAGGGTCAGGCAGACCGGATCGCAGGAAGTACAGATTGTGCCAATGGTGAAACCGGTTACAAAATATGCGGTGCAGGTGCTGGAACCGGAGGAAATCAGGTACCACCTGGAAAGGGCATACCATGAGGCTGTGGGCGGGAGACCGGGGCCTGTATGGCTGGACATTCCGTTGGATGTACAGGCCTGTATGATAGATGAGGGGCATCTGACCGGATATGAACCGGAAACAGAAGAAGAGATTTTGATTGACGATAAAGTCGGCAGAACAGTTGAACTGATCAGACAATCCCAAAAGCCGTTAATATTAGTGGGAAACGGGGTTAAACTGTCAGGCGCAGAGGGGCTTTTGTATCAGATGGTTGAAAAGCTGCAGATTCCTGTGGAAACAACGTGGAAAACGGCAGATCTGTTTGGGGAGGATGACCCTTTTTATATGGGGCATCCCGGCATTATGGGGGACAGGGGTGCGAACCTGGTCCTGCAGGAGGCAGATCTGCTGATTTGCCTTGGTTGTCGGCTGGATACAAGTGTTACGGCATTTAATGACGAAAACTTTGGCAAAAATGCGAAAAAGGTAATCGTGGACATTGATGAAAATGAAATTAGGCGTATGGGTGTCAGAAAAGAGGTTGCCGCTGCGTGTGACGCGGGGGTGTTCCTGCAGGAATTACTGTTCCAGATGGAAAGGGACAGTGAGTTTTCCGGTCTGGCATGGCACAGGCCTGAATGGGACAGATGGGTAATTCATGGTAAGGAACTTCGCGCAAAATATCCTGTCATCACGGAGGAGCATTCAGGGGTAAAGGATTATGTCAGTGCTTATTATTTTATTGGAAAACTGTGTGGTTTGTTAAGGGATGATGACGTGATTGTGCCGGAAAGCTCGGGCGGGGCGGGTGAGATTACCTACCAGGCATTCTGCCTGAAGCGGGGGCAGAAGATGAAAAACGCTGCAGGTCTTGGCTCCATGGGATTCGGATTGCCATACGCGGTTGGTTCCTGCATTGCGAATGACAGGAAAAGGACCATTCTGATTAACGGTGATGGGGCTTTCCAGTTGAACATTCAGGAACTGGAGACGGTACACCGCCTGAAACTGCCGGTAAAGATATTCATCTGGAATAATAACGGGTATGCGAGCATCCGCTCCATGCAAAGGAATAATTTTGAGGGACGTTATGTTGCCAGTGACGAAAACAGCGGGCTGACAATGCCGGACATTTGTCATGTAGCCGCTGCATACGGTTTTAAGACATACTCTATCCGGAACCATGGGGAACTGGACAGGCTGCTTCCGGAAATTATGGGGGATGATGCGCCAATGCTGTGTGAACTGATGGTGTTGCCGGAAGAAACGGTATCGCCGAGGGTAAAGGCAGTTATTGGAGAAAATGGGAAAATGACATCCGGCCCGCTGGAAAAGATGTGGCCGTATATAGAAGAGGAAACATCGTGATTATATATATGCCTGAAGGGTAGAGGATACAGTTCCGGGTATTATAGCGGGAGGAAAAGATGAAAATTCTGATTACCGGTACTAGCGGATTTATCGGCAGGAACCTGCAGGAGAAATGGGCTGGCAAATATGATATCTACTGCCCGAAAAGAAATGAATTAAATCTGCTGGACATGGAAAAGGTGGAAAAATACATAAGGAAAAACCAGTTTGACATTGTGATCCATGCGGCAAATACCAATAACACGAGAAACACGTCCACAACAGACTACGATTCCCTGAACGGGAATCTCAGGATGTTTTTCAACCTGGAACGCTGCAAAGATTATTATGGAAGAATGTATTATTTTGGCTCAGGGGCGGAATATGACATGCGGCATTATATCCCGGATATGAAGGAAGATTATTTTGGGGTTCATGTTCCAACAGACCCTTATGGCTTTTCAAAATACATTATGTCCAGAATGTGCGACCGGTCGGAAAATATTTATGACCTGCGGCTGTTTGGCGTATATGGGAAATATGAGGAATGGGAACGGCGGTTTATTTCCAACGCAATCTGCAGGGCACTGAAAGGAAAGGACATTACGCTCCACCAGAATGTGTATTTTGATTATCTCTGGGTGGAGAACCTATGTGGCATTATGGAATGGTTTGTGGAAAACAAGCCGAAGCACCATCATTATAATGTATGCCGTGGGGAAAAGGTGGATTTATATTCTCTGGCAGAACTGGTTCGGGAGATTTTAAACAAGGACTGCAGAATTACGGTTGAACAGACAGGATGGAAGCGGGAGTATACAGGAAACAATGAACGATTAAGAAAAGAAATGGGTGGCTATCCATTTACAGGGTTTCGGGAGTCGGTTACACGGTTGTGTGATTTTTACCGGGAGAATATGGATATGGTTGATGAAATGAAACTGTAAAAAACAGAAGGAATTAAGGCAGATGTGCATTTGTAGAAGTTGCCATTAATATTCGGATAGTGGTTATTTTTTTTACTATTCTGTATGTTATCGGACGGCTGATTAATGGATGGATCATGAAAAGGCATAAATTATATGAGAAAAAAGCAACAAGT
>CAYNOE010000133.1:6431-8210 GCA_964398745.1 uncultured Lachnobacterium sp. | reverse complement strand
TTGTGCCGCAGAAAAGCGCGTCACAAATGGCACCACGCCTGCGGCATGGTACAAAGTATGGATATCAGCAGCTTGGTAAGCGCCCTTCCGGGGGCGGCAGCGCAGGGCTTAATCTGGGGCATCATGGCAATTGGTGTTTACATTACATTCCGGATTCTGGACATCGCGGATTTGTCGGTGGACGGAACTATGTGCACAGGCGCGGCAGTCTGTATTATGATGCTGCAGGGCGGACACAATATTTTTGCAGCCATGCTTGCGGCCACAGCTGCGGGTATGCTGGTAGGACTTGCCACAGGAATTTTTCACACAGCCATGGGGATTCCCGCGATTCTTGCCGGAATACTGACACAGCTTGGCTTATGGGGCGTTAATTTAAAAATTATGGGGAAATCCAACCAGGCAATCAGTGTGGACAATTATGACCTGCTTGTTTCCCTCCGGTATGTAAAAAATGCAATTACCGATAAAAATACGATTGCTGTGGTTGCCTTGTTTATTATTGTAATTATTGCCGTTTTATACTGGTTTTTCGGAACCGAGCTTGGAAGCAGCCTGCGTGCCACGGGATGTAATGAAAACATGGCGAGGGCGCAGGGCATCAATACCAATTTCAATAAAGTCCTCGGACTGATGATTTCCAATGGTCTGGTTGCACTTTCAAGCGCGCTTTTAGGGCAGTATCAGGGATTTGCCGATATCAATATGGGAAAAGGCGCCATTGTTATCGGACTTGCGGCAGTCATTATCGGTGAGGCCGTATTTGGCAGGATTTTTAAGAATTTTGCCTTAAAACTTTTTGCCGTTGCACTTGGCGGAGTAATCTATTTTATCGTGCTTCAGGTGGTTATCTGGTGCGGAATTGATACCGATTTACTGAAATTGTTCCAGGCGCTTGTTGTTGCAGTATTCCTTGCAGTTCCTTACTGGAAAGGAAAATATATAACGAAGCCTAAAAAAATTGGTGATACAGCAAAGGAGGAGGCGTAATATGTTAGAAATCAAAGATATTTACAAAACCTTCAATGCAGGAACCGTCAACGAAAAGATGGCGTTAAAAGGACTGTCACTGACTTTAGAGGACGGTGACTTTGTTACGGTAATCGGGGGAAACGGCGCCGGTAAATCCACAATGTTAAATGCAATCGCAGGCGTGTGGCCGGTGGACAGCGGTTCCATTGTCATTGACGGGACAGACGTGACAAAGTTAAAGGAATACAAGCGCGCGAAATTTCTCGGCAGGGTGTTCCAGGACCCGATGACCGGAACCGCGGCGACCATGGAAATCGAGGAAAACCTTGCACTTGCCATGCGGCGCGGGGACAGGCGGACTTTGCGGGGCGGCATCAAGGAAAAAGAGCGTCAGAAATATAAGGAAATGCTTGCAACGCTCGGCCTTGGACTGGAAGAGCGTATGACTTCCAAAGTCGGTCTTTTGTCCGGCGGACAAAGACAGGCGCTGACACTTCTGATGGCGACCTTAAAGAAACCGAAGCTGTTACTTTTAGATGAGCATACGGCGGCGTTGGATCCGAAGACGGCGGCAAAGGTGCTCGAAACAACCGATAAGATTGTAAACCGCGATAACCTGACAACGCTTATGATTACCCACAATATGAAGGATGCGATTGCACACGGCAACCGCCTGATTATGATGATGGACGGAAATATTATTCTGGATATCCGTGGGGAAGAAAAGAAAAAGCTTACCGTATCCGACCTGCTCCATAAGTTCGAGGAGGCAAGCGGGGAGGAATTTGCAAGCGATAAGGCGATTCT
>CAYNOE010000133.1:0-6331 GCA_964398745.1 uncultured Lachnobacterium sp. | reverse complement strand
GGTGAAGCCATGCCGGAGGAAAAATACAGATACATTGCAATTGATTTAAAATCCTTTTATGCATCCATTGAATGCAGGGAACGGGGGCTTGACCCGCTGACAACAAATCTGGTGGTTGCCGATGTAAGCAGGACGGAAAAAACCATCTGTCTTGCGGTTTCCCCGTCTTTAAAAGCGTATGGAATTTCCGGGCGCGCCCGTCTGTTTGAGGTCGTGCAGCGGGTTCGTGAAGTCAACAGGGAGCGTATCCGGAAGGCAGAAGGGCAGCAGTTTACGGGGGAATCTTATGATGCCACGGAGCTTAAAAATTCACCGCATCTTGCGCTTTCCTATATCGCAGCACCGCCGCGGATGGGGCTTTATCTCAAATACAGCACATGGATTTACGAAGTTTATTTAAAATATATTGCGCCGGAGGACATTCACGTTTATTCTATAGATGAGGTGTTTCTTGATGTATCGCACTATTTGCGGATATATCAGATGAGCGTGCAAAAGCTTGCAGAAAAAATCATCAAGGACGTGTATGAAACAACCGGAATCACCGCAACAGCAGGGATTGGGACAAATCTGTATTTATGCAAGATTGCAATGGATATCGTGGCAAAGCACGCAAAGCCGGATGAAAATGGCGTGCGGATTGCCCGGCTGGATGAAATGAGCTACCGCAGGCTGCTCTGGGACCATAAGCCGCTGACGGATTTCTGGCGTGTCGGCAGGGGATATGCCAAAAAGCTTGCAGAGGTTGGAATTTATACCATGGGAGATATCGCAAGATGTTCCACAGGCAAGCCGAATGATTTTTATAATGAGGAGCTTTTATATAAGCTTTTTGGAATAAACGCAGAGCTTCTGATTGACCATGCATGGGGATATGAACCATGCACGATGAAGGAAATCAAGGCATACCGGCCGGAAACAAACAGTATCTGCATGGGACAGGTCCTGCAGTGCCCGTATGATTTTTCAAAAGGAAAACTTATTGTCCGTGAAATGACGGACATGCTGGCTCTTGACCTTGTGGAAAAACGTCTGGTAACGGACCAGCTTGTGCTTACAGTTGGTTATGATATTGAAAATTTAAGTGACCAGAAAATCCGGGCGAAATATAACGGAAAGGTTACCACGGACCGTTATGGCAGGAAAGTTCCTGAACATGCACATGGTACAGCAAACCTCAAATGCCGGACTTCATCGTCGCGTCTGCTTACGGATGCAATACTTGAACTGTATGAAAAAATCGTAAACAAAGAGCTTTTAATCCGCCGGCTCAATGTGACGGCAAACCGTGTGGTGGATGAAAATTTAGTCATGGCGCAGGAGACTTATGAACAGCTTGAACTGTTTGCGGATACAACGGATACCAGGCAGGAGAAGGAGCGGGAGGAAACCGAACTTTTAAAGGAACGCAAACTGCAGGAGGCAATGCTTGCCGTAAAAAAGAGGTATGGAAAAAATGCGATTTTAAAGGGCACAAGTCTCGAAGAAGGCGCCACTACAAAAGACAGAAACGGAAGAATTGGAGGACATAAAATGTAATGAAAAATACCCATAAATATGACGATATTATTAATCTGCCGCATCATGTATCCGCCACGCACCCGCAGATGTCCCTTCTGGACAGGGCAGCGCAGTTTTCGGCTTTTGCTGCGCTTAGCGGACACAGTGCGGCCATCCATGAAACTGAGAAAATCGTTGAAAAACGGATAGAGGAAGAACTAAAAGAAGAGGGGGATAATGACTATGCCGGTATTTGATTTTAATGATGTAAAAGAAGAAAAAAAGGAGGGAAGTACTTATGCGGTGTCTGTCTCTGACAGACCGGAGGCATCAGCGGAATATCCGATGCTGCTCTTGGATAATAAAAGCAGGGAATGGAAGCACCATTCCTGCGGCGTTTTTACCAATCCCGTGAAGCGCACGTCTTTTGAATTCCAGGAGGAGGACGGGGTGGTCAGCGCGGATATTTTACAGATTGATTCCCGCTTTGTAAGTCTGCTGCGCTGGCTTGGGGAAAACCATATTAACGTGCGTCTGTCCGGCAAAAACAGGGAGGATGGTTACGCGGTCTATAAAATACGTGAAATGGCGTTTGGCGGCGGAACCAAGCTTTCCGCCGAGGACGGATTTTTACAGTTTATGATTGAACGGCTTCTGGAAAGCAATCCGCCGGTACTGGAGGAGGAAGATGACGATGACAGGGAAGAAACCGGAGACGGGATGAAGCTGACCAGTTTACAGAGCATCACAGATTTTATGACCTGCGCCGGGAAAACGCTTCCTGACAATATCCAGTTGTGGGCGAGAAGAAATCTTGCCGTTGCACGTTCTGCGGAGGTATCGGTGGAAGAACGCCGTCATGCACAGCGTGCGCTTTCCATTATGATGAATATCCAGTGGAAAAATAATTATTTTGAGTCCATTGACCCAAAAGAAGCACGCAGGATTTTGGATGAGGAGCTTTACGGAATGGAGACCGTGAAGCAGCGCATTATGGAAACCATTATCCAGATTAACAGAACGCATACCCTTCCGGCATACGGGCTTCTTCTGATTGGACCAGCCGGAACCGGAAAGTCCCAGATTGCCTATGCAGTGGCGCGGATTCTGAAGCTTCCGTGGACGACACTTGACATGAGTTCCATCAATGATCCGGAGCAGCTTACCGGAAGTTCCCGCGTTTATGCGAATGCAAAACCGGGCATTATCATGGAGGCGTTTTCTATGGCAGGGGAGTCGAACCTTGTATTTATTATCAACGAGCTGGATAAGGCAAATGCAGGGAAGGGAAACGGCAATCCGGCGGATGTTCTTTTAACGCTTCTGGATAACCTGGGCTTTACTGATAATTACATAGAATGCATGATTCCGACAGTCGGCGTGTACCCGATTGCAACGGCGAATGACAGGGAGAGAATCAGTGCGCCTTTGATGTCACGTTTTGCCGTGATTGATATACCGGATTATTCAAGTGAGGAAAAGAAAATCATCTTTTCTGATTTTGCACTGAAAAAAGTAGTAAAACGCATGGGACTGCGTGAAAATGAATGTACCTTTACGGCTGACGGGCTGGATGCGGTAATTGAAAAATATAAAAACACCTCCGGGATCCGTGACCTTGAACAGGCCGCGGAACACCTTGCTGCCAATGCCCTTTACCGGATTGAGGCTGAACACGTCCCTTCTGTTGTATTTGATGCTGAAATGGTTTGGAAAGTGCTGGGATAGCTGACAGATGAACTCTTTTTGACTTTGGAGGATGCTCCGGAGGGCGGGAAAAATGAAGAAAAAATAAAAAAAAGTAAATAATTTGTAAATTACCACTTCCATTTTTAAAAAAAAGTAGTAGAATAAAAGCGTTAAAAAAACTTTTAGGAGGTGTGTGCAAATGTTATTCGCACAAATCATTGCTGTACTCATCTTTGTAGTCATGTTTCTGCTGATTATCATGGACAAGATTGAGCGGCAATATATTACCCTTGGTTGCGGTCTGTTAACGCTGCTTCTGGTATTTGGAGCCGGTCTGCACAGTATGTCCGCCGTTGTGGAAACACTGAATGTCCACAATATTTTTACGCCCGGCTTCTGGTACCAGGCAGGCGAATCGTCCGAATCCTCCAGCGGGATTAACTGGGCAACCATTATCTTTATTGCAGGCATGATGGTCATGGTAGAAGGCATGGCAAGAGTCGGGTTTTTCCGCTGGCTGTGCATGAGGATTGCGAAACTGGTTCATTATAAAACCATGTCAATCTTCATTACCTTTATGATTATGTCGTTTGTTCTTGCCATGTTTATCGACAGTATTACCGTAATTCTGTTCCTTGCAGCGGTTACAGTGGAACTGGCGCAGTTATTAAACTTTAATCCGGTACCCATGATCCTTGCAGAAATATTCTGTGCAAATCTGGGCGGTTCGGCAACCATGTGCGGGGATCCGCCAAACATCATTATCGGAACCTCGCTTGGGTATTCCTTTGCGGACTTTGTCATGAATACAGGTGCGATTGCAGGAATATCATTAGTAGTGATTGTGATATTTTTCTACTTTACATTCCGTAAGGAATTTGCAGGAAGCGGGGATGCCAAAGTAGATATTTCCAAGCTTCCGACACCGGAGAGCGCGATTACGGATAAGGCCGGCTTTGCTGTCAGCACAGTCATCTTTTTATGTGCGGTCGTGATGCTCGTGACACACGCAATGACAGGGCTTACCGTTGCGTTTATCGGGCTTTCGATTGCAATAGTAACGCTTATTACTTCCGGAAAGCATGCGCTTGGCATACTTAAAAAAGTAGACTATAAGACGCTTCTGTTTTTCATCGGACTGTTTATCGTTGTCGGCGGTCTTGAGCAGACAGGAATTCTTGAACTGGTTGCAGGATTTATCGGGGATGTCAGCGGCGGTAATGCAATGCTTATGATTGCCATTATCATCTGGGTATCCGCATTCGCAAGTGCATTTATCGACAATATTCCGTTTGCCGCTACCATGATTCCGGTAATTGACACACTGGCAAAGACGCAGGGAATCGATCTGAGTACTCTTGCGTGGGCGCTTTCCATGGGAACGGATATCGGCGGAAGCGCAACTCCGATTGGTGCATCCGCAAACGTTGTGGGAACTTCTGTTGCCGCAAAAGCAGGACATCCGGTTGGATGGGGCGAGTATTGCAAAAAGGCTGTACCGGCTACGGCAATTGTACTGGTAATCAGTATGGTCTTCATTTTTGTAAGATATCTATAAACCGTAATATCTTTTAAAGGATATTACCTGAAAAGGAGAACAATATGGGCAAGCAGTTAATCATTTCCTTAAGCCGTGAATACGGAAGCGGCGGGCATTTTATCGCGGCGCAGTTAGCCAAACGGTTCGAACTGCCGATTTATGACCATAACCTTCTGGACGAAGTGGCGAGGGAAAAAGGTTTTGACGTAGAAAAACTGAATAAATATGACGAGCTTCCGAAGAAAAAGTTTCTTTCGAGAAGTGTGCGCGGATACAGCAATTCACCGGAAGAAAACATTGCAATGATGCAGTTTGATTTTCTGCGTGACAAGGCAGAATCGGGAGAATCCTTCGTTGTGGTCGGACGTTGTTCCGAAAGCATTCTGCAGGAATATGAAGGTCTTGTTTCCATTTTTATTATCGGGGACAGGGAAGCAAAAATAAAAAGGGTGGAAAATGTGCGCGGATTTTCCAGAAAAGCGGCGGAAGAGGCAATTGCCCGCCATGACAGAACCCGGCAGAATTACCATAACCATTACTGTGATATCAAGTGGGGAGATTCCAGGCATTATGATCTTTGCATGAACAGCAGTAAGCTGGGAGTTGACAAAACGACAGATTTTATAGAACAATATGTCAGAGAGCGCACAAAGCTAATGGAAGATAGATAAACCAAATCCGGGCACAGTTTGCCGGTTATTACATTTCCGGGCTGTTTTCGTGTCAGTTATTGCCGTTTGGCAAAAAGACTGCCGAAGACAGCCCGGAATCAATTTCAAATACACATCTTTCTATGATTCATATGGACAAAACCACCAGAATTCCTGTTTAAACATAGCCTTGGATACAGAGGTAATATCCGTTATACTGTAACAGAAGAAATTATATTAAATAATAAGGTCTGTATGCGGACCGGTGTTTACCAGGGGAGGAAAAAGTGATGACAGGAATGGCGGAATTTACGGATATTTCAGGAATTTTTGCAGACAGCGAAAAAATGGTTGCGGAGTGTAAGGGGACGGTGTACGGGTACCTCAGGGTAAGCACGGCGGCGCAGAAACATGACAGACAGGTGGATGCCATGAAGGGTCTGGGCGTAAAGGAATGCAACATGTTTTTTGACAAGCAGTCGGGAAAGGATTTTGACCGTCCCGGCTATAAAAAGCTGCTGGGAAAATTAAGGGAAAACGACCTGCTCGTCATCAAAAACATAGACCGGCTCGGGAGGAACACGAGGGAGGTCAAGGAGCAGTGGCGCATCATCACGCAGGAAAAAAAGGTCAGCATCGTTGTAATCGACACTCCGGTGTTAAACGCGGGAAAGGAGCTCGGGCCGCTCGGGCAGGCGCTCTCCGACATTATTTTTGCCATATTTTCCATGGTGGCGGACTTCGACAGGCAGTCCATCTACCAGAGGCTTAAGGAGGGGCTTGCGGTTGCAATGCGGGAAAAGGGGGTAAGGCCGGGCAGGAAGGCCAGGGCGGTCCCGGGGGAGTTTTACCTGGTGAGGAAACGTTATGAAAACGGCGAGATTTCGTTAAGGGGTGCGGCGAAACTGCTCGGCGCGGACCGGAAAACCTTCAAGAAATGGCTGGGGACTGC
>CAYNOE010000132.1:0-8222 GCA_964398745.1 uncultured Lachnobacterium sp. | reverse complement strand
GAGTGAATCCGGCTCTTTGCCGCAGGCAAACTTCAAATAGCCGGATTCAGTAACTATTCGGCTGAAGGCTGAATAGTTACAAATTTTCTTCCAGCCAGCCTGTCTGGTGTGCTGAACTATTTAATGGAATTGTTTGTGCCACAATCGGGAGAAATTTAGAATTAAACGGGCATCAGAAAATATATTATGATATTGAGGAACATTTTGAATATGTGATAGAATTTACAGACTTCTGTTATATCAGTGAAAACCGAAGCACATCCTCGTGCGGATTTGTTTTAGCCAGACCGATTTCCGTTACGCAGGCTTCAAATACGGAAAATTTATTCTGAACCACAAAAAAAGCTTCCTGCATCTGCTCCCTCGATAAGGTTTTTCCGATGGTAACATGTGGAAGCCATGACCATGGCATATAATATCTGTTAATTGTTGTCTCGGGAATACCGTACACTGCATCGTATACCTGTGTGGATAAATCATGCAGGTACGCATTCAGCACCGGAGTTACATAAATAACATAGGGCAGAAGCAGGCCGGGAGAAACCATCTGTACTTTTCCTTTTTCAAGCTTCCCTTCCAGCCTCCTCACAGATGGGACAAGTACGTCTGCGCTTTTTGCCTCAACAGCGGATATCGTCAGATGGGGCGGCACATGGTTTTCTGTCATAAAATGATTTCCGGTTCTTGCGGCAACCTCATCAATCAGCGACTGAATCCTTTTTGCTGAAGCACTGTCAAAATAAACTGATATCAGATACATCACGTTTCCTCTGTCAAATCTGCATATTCAAAGCGGATGATTTTCTGCAGGTCAGCAGGCGAAAGCTCCACCTGGTAACCTACCTTCCCGCCGCTGAAAATGACGGTCTCCAGTTTCTTTACGCTTTCATCAAAAACGGTACGGAAAGCCTTTTTCATGCCAACCGGGGAACAGCCTCCATGAATATACCCGGTCAGACCAAGCAAATCCTTTGATTTCACCATCTCGATTTTCTTTTCGGATACAGCAGCAGCAGCTTTTTTTAAATCCAGCTCCCTGCCGACCGGAATCACAAACACATAATTTGTATTGGATTTTCCAACAGTGACAAGGGTTTTAAATACCTGCGCAGGATTCTGATGCAGCACTTTTGCCACTTCCATTCCGCTGACCACGCCAGAATCAAGGTAACAATAGCTTTTGTACTGGATTTTCTTTCCGTCTAAAAGCCGCATGACGTTTGTTTTTTCCTCGGACTGTTTAACATTTTTTGCCATTATCTATTTCCCCTGTTCTTTTTCCGGCGACACTGCCTCCGGCTTCCGCAATCCCCTGGTATTTTTTTCAACCAGCTGGCGTGTTACCATCATCTGGTGTCCGCATCCCATGCATTTCAGGCGGAAATCAGCACCCACGCGAAGGATTTCCCACTCATGATTCCCGCACGGATGCGGCTTTTTCAATTTTACGATGTCCCCGATTTCATAATGATACTGGTTCATGATCCTGCTCCTGTTCCCACACATTATACGGCTGTTTTCCAAATTTCCGTCCCCATAAAAATACTGCGATGCATGCTATAAACAGAACCACAACGGAAATTACCGTACCCTCAATACCAAATCCTGTATTGTAGGCAAAGCTGTCCCGCGCGGATGCCGCATCCAGTTTCCATACGGAATACGGAACCACTATACCGCTGTTTGGCAGACCGAACACGATATTCTGCGTAAAATTCCATGCCGTATGCACCGCAAAAGCACACCATATACTGTCCATATAATATACTATAAGCGAAAATAAAATTCCTGTCAGTGTAATATTAATAAGTGAAAGCACCGTTACCCCTTTATTTCCAAGATGCAGAAGTGCAAAGAGCAGGGAACTTCCGATAATCGCAACCGCCGGATGTTTATAACTTCTCCTCAGTCTCTGGTACAGAAATCCCCTGCACACAAATTCTTCTGCAGAAGACTGGATAAGCACACAGATAAAAATCATAATAAATGACAGTGGATGAAATGAATCATAAACAAGCTTTATATCCTGGTTTAAATAAGCCGTCAGAATACAGACAGCGTTTAATCCTGCCCCGATTACAATTCCCAGAAGAAAATAAGAAATCCGGTTTCCTTTCGGGGCTGTCCAGAGTCCCTTTAATATATTCCGGTCTTTTTTGCTTAAGCCGATCCAGAGCAGACCGACAGCCCATATTCCGATAAAAAGAGCATACTCTGCTGCTGTAACAAATTCCGGTTTCTCGGGTAAATTTGAACCAAATGCAACGAACGGTATCGTAGTTCCTGCCAGCAAAAGCATTCCCAGAAACTGTCCCAGTAAAGTCATTACAAAAGTTTCCAGATAAAGCCACAGGATATTGTCAAAAAATCTTCTTTTTGGTTTCGTTTCCATTGATGCACATTACTCCTCTCATACTTGTATCTGTGAAAATACATTTCCAAGTCCGTCCTGAATCAGAAGATCCGCTCTTTTATCCATAGGCGTGGCGGATTTGTTAATCAGCACAAGCTTATTTCCATTATAATAATCAATTAGTCCTGCCGCAGGATATACCGCAAGCGACGTACCGCCCACAATCAGCACATCCGCATGGCTGATACATGATACGGCATCCTGCAGGGTTTTCTGGTTTAAACCCTCTTCATATAAAACCACATCCGGCTTTACCGGACCGCCGCACTTCGGGCATACAGGCACACCCGTGGAATGCAGAATATCCTCTGCAGACATAAATTCCATGCAGCGTTCACAGTAATTGCGCAAAACGCTTCCATGCAGTTCCATGACATTTTTGCTGCCTGCCTTCTGGTGAAGCCCGTCAATATTCTGTGTCACAATTCCCTTAAGTTTTCCCGCCTTTTCCAGTTCAGCAAGTTTAATATGGGTGATATTCGGCTCCGCATCCAGACACAGCATTTTATTACGGTAAAAACGGTAAAATTCCTCCGGTCTGGCACGGTAAAAACTGTGGCTTAAAATGGTTTCCGGCGGATAGTCATACTGCTGGTTATACAGTCCGTCCACACTCCTGAAATCCGGTATTCCGCTCTCCGTGGATACACCTGCACCGCCAAAAAATACGATATTGTCTGATTCCTTTACCCATTCCAAAAATTTTTCTACATTATCCATATAAAAGATCTCCTTTTTTGACTCTTTTTCTAATTTGAAACCATGCTGCCAGTTATGCTTTAAAAACTTCTCTAATAATATTAGTTGATTTGATTCGAATTGTAAAGTTATTTTCACAGACAAGTATCGTTGCTATGAGCGGCTCTTGAGCCGTGAATAGTAACAAATATACCGCTTGCAAATTCCCCAAAAGTAATTATAATGGATAATAACAAAGGAAACGGCCAAAGAAGGTGTATCGGATGATGCACCTTCTTTTTTGGCATACTGGCAATTTTTAGGAGGGAAATACTTATGAGAGGACTGGAAACGAACGACTGGATTATATTAAACAGTATTATTTATAAAATATATACCATGGAAAATTTTAATGAGATGCGGCGCAAGCTCTTAGAGCAGCTTACGCTGGTGGTGGATTTTGACAGTGCGGATTTTTATCTTGCATCCGCAGAGGATGGAAAGCGGTTAAGTAACGGCATCACCTATAACTGTGACAAGGATTTGTCGCAGGTGTATGAGGAGATTGATTACAGCAGGGGAATTATGTTAAGCGGCAAATCCACGATTTACCGTGAAACTGATATTATCAGCGATGAGGCGAGGATACAGACAGAATATTACCAGAAGGTGTACCGGCCGAACCGCTGGCATTATTCCCTGCAGATGATTCTGGCAAGGAACAAAAAATTCCTGGGTGTGATTACGTTTTACCGGCTGGCGGGCAAGGAGGATTTTCATTATAATGATATTTTTCTTCTGGATATGCTAAAAGATCATCTTGCCTACCGCCTGGACCAAAACAGAAAAGAGGATGACGGTACAGGAAACAAGCTCACCGTTGCGGAGGCAGTACAGAAGTACGGACTAACCCGCAGGGAGCATACGATTCTGCAGAAGCTGATGAACGGCACGGAAAATGCCGAGGTCTGCGAGGAGCTTACAATCAGCCCGAACACCTTGAAAAAGCATATTCTCAATATTTACCGTAAGCTTGGAATTAATAACCGCGTACAGCTTTTTAAGATGGTAAAGGAGAAGGAATAATTTAAAACATACTCCTTTTGGAGTATGAAGATGGGGAAAGATAGGAATTGAATTATCCTCCGGATTGGTCTAATATCTTAACAAACAAAAAGATATGAAAACCGTAGCGAAGGAGCTGCCGTATCACGGCGGTTCCTTTTTTGTTTTTATTTCCGTTTTCCGGAAAAGAAAACAGTGTCTGCGTGAGAGGAGGATGTTTATGAAAGAGCTGATTATGATTACGAGACCGGAAAATCTTGAGGAGATTAAGAGTATTCTGGATGATGTACACTGCGGCGGTATGACACTGTCTACTGTCATGGGATGCGGTACGCAGAAAGGACTGGATGCGGACACGAATGAGGTGGTGGAGGATCTTGTGAATACAATCCGCGGCTTCAAGACCACCATCAACCTGCTTCCAAAAATCCGTGTGGAGGTTGTGGTTGAGGAAAAATATGTGGATTCAATTGTTGCCGCTGTCCGTGAGAAATGTGCGACTGACCGTGCGGGGGACGGAAAGATTTTTATCCGCCCGATTGATGACGCCATCCGTATCCGCACCGGTGAGCATGGTGTAAAGGCGCTGTAGGGACAGGAGGTGATTCCATGGGACACATTGTAGAAATTGAAGGCGTAAATAAAATCTATGGAAAAAATCATGTGGTACGGAATCTGAACCTGACCGTGGAGGAAGGCGAATTTCTGACGCTTTTAGGCTCCTCCGGCTGTGGAAAGACAACAACTTTGAGGATGATTGCAGGATTTGAAGAGCCGAGTACCGGAAGCATTAAGGTTGAGGGGGAACCCATTGAGGAAAAGGAACCGTTTGAAAGAAATGTCAACACGGTATTCCAGAGTTATGCACTTTTTCCGCATAAAACCATTTATGACAACATTGCATATGGACTGAAGCTTAAAAAAGTGCCAAAAGATGAGATACATAAACGGGTAACGGAAATGATGGAACTGGTTCAACTTGGCGGTTTTGAAAAGCGTTATCCATCGCAGCTTTCCGGCGGGCAGAAACAGAGGGTTGCGATTGCGCGGGCGCTGATCAACCGGCCGCGCGTACTTCTTCTGGATGAACCGCTGGGCGCGCTGGATTTAAAGCTGCGTAAGCAGATGCAGCTGGAACTGAAACGTCTGCAGAGAAAGCTGAACATTACGTTTATCTATGTGACGCATGACCAGGAAGAAGCGCTTACGATGAGCGACCGCATAGCTATTATGCATGACGGTGTTTTAGACCAGCTTGGAACGCCTGAGGAAATCTATGAGCATCCAAAGACAAAATTTGTTGCGACCTTTATCGGGGAAACAAATACCTTTGACGGCTGCGTAACGACCATTGATGGAACGGATATTTCCATTGACCTGGAGAATGGTGCTGTCTTAGGAAGCGGGAGTGATTTTTCAGTTTTAGAGTTTATGACAGTATCCGTCAGACCGGAAAAGATGCGCTTTTCCAGCGAACCGGTGGAAGGATTTTCCCTTCGTGCAAAAGTAAAGGATTTTGTGTATGTGGGAAACGTGGTCAAATGTATGGCCACGCTGCCAAACGGCGAAGAAGTCTGGATCGAGCGGCTGGCGGGTGAGGAACTGCCGAAATTAGGCTCACATATTTTCCTGTACTGGGAGAGGAAGGATGCCGTCCTGATCCATAACAGGGACCACCTGATGTTCAGGATGCTGGAAAATATTTCCTGGGAAGTATGAGTTTCAATAAAAAAAGGAGGTGCATATATGGGAAAAAAGATATCCAGACACGAATTAAAGTCCAATCTGATTCCTGCGCTCGTGATGACAGGCCCTGTAACCCTTGTCCTGGTGTTACTTGTGGCAGTTCCGCTGATTTATGTTGGTGTGATGAGTTTTTGTTCCATTGATGAATACTATAATATTGTATTTAAATTTTCGGCTGAAAATTACACGCGTCTTTTAAGCGTGGATTATCTGAAAATATATGCGCAGTCACTGGTGATTGCATTTTTGACTACCGCGCTGTGTATTCTGGCAGGTTACCCGTTTGCATACCTGATTGCAAGGACAAAGAGCAGGAAGAAAAAACTGTTATATATGTTAGTCATTATCCCGTTCTGGACCAACTCCCTGATCCGTATTTATGGATGGCGGACGTTTCTTGGTACAAACGGGTGGTTAAACCAGGCGCTGCAGTTTCTGCATCTGATAGGGGAGCCGGTGGAATTTCTGTTTAAACAGGGAACGACTGTGCTTGGTATGGTGTACTGTCTGGTTCCGTTTATGATATTACCGTTGTATACCTCTATTGAAAAACTGGACGGCAGTCTTCTGGAAGCGTCTTCCGATTTAGGCGCGCGGCCGCTGGAAACTTTTTTCCATGTGATTCTGCCGCTGACTTCCAGCGGGATTTTTTCGGGAAGTATTATGGTATTTATCCCCTGTCTCGGATTTTTCTTTGTAGCGGATATTTTAGGCGGAGGAAATTCAGACGTCATCGGAAACCTGATTGAACGCCAGTTCCAGAGCGGTAATAACTGGCCGCTGGGTGCGGCGCTGTCCATTATTCTGATTATCATTACACTGATTCTTGTGAAGCTGTACCAGAAAACGGGCGGCGACATGGAGAATCTGGGTGTGTAGGAGGTGCTTATGAGTAGAAAGGGAAAAGCAAGGGCAAAAACGGCTTTTGGCAGAATATACTGCTTTTTATTTTATCTGTTTTTATTTCTGCCGATTGCGGTCATTGTCGTAAATTCATTTAATGCCACGACCTCCAAGCCGTATCTGTCATGGAAAGGCTTTACGCTGGACTGGTATCAGAAAATCTGGGAGAATGCTTCGCTTCTGGATGCATTTGGCAATACGATTTTGCTTGCCGTAATCAGTACGGTGCTTGCAACGGCAATCGGAACCATCGGAGCGGTTGGAATGTACAAATACAAATTTAAGGGCAAAGGAATTATAGATGCATTGCTTTACATACCGGTTGTGATTCCGGAGATTGTGCTTGGAATTTCGCTTCTGACAATTTTTGCAAAAATAAATATTCCGCGGGGAATGCTGACACTTGTGCTTGCACATGTTTCCTTTTCCGTTCCGTATGTCATTTTTAACGTGCGTGCAAGGCTGGCGGGTTACGACAATTCCATTGAAGAGGCAAGTATGGATCTTGGGGCAAACCGCATCGTGACGTTTTTTGAGATTACGCTTCCGGTGCTTGCCCCCGGAATTGCAGGAGGGGCGTTTCTGGCATTTACACTTTCTATTGATGACGTCATAATCAGTTATTTTGTCAACGGGCAGACCAAAACGTATCCGCTTAAGGTAATGGAAAGTATCAAGAGCGGCGTTGCGCCTGACGTCAATGCGCTGTCCACACTGATTCTGGTGGGAACGGTGATACTGGTTGTTCTGACGCAGGGCGATTTGTTTAGCAGAAAAAAGAAATAGCAGGGAGGAAACAAAAATGGGAAAGCAGACAGAAAAGAAAATAATGAAAATGGCCAGCGTGATGCTGGTCGTGGTACTGGCAGCAGCGCTTTTTGCAGGCTGCGGGAAAAATCAGGCGGCGGCAGCTCGGAAACGCTTAACGTGTTTGTATGGACGGAATATGTACCGGATTCTGTGTTTGAAAAATTCGAGGAGGAAACGGGAATTCACTGTAATGTTTCCACTTATTCTTCCAACGAGGATATGCTGGCAAAGGTAAAATCCGAATCCGAAGGAACTTATGACATTGTCCTGCCAAGCGATTACATGGTGGAACAGCTTATTGCGCAGGACATGCTGATGGAGTTGGATTCGTCGAAGCTGCCGAACCTGAAAAATATCAATAAGGCATATCTGGATCCTTCCTATGATCCGGGAAATAAATACAGCGTACCGTATCAGGGCGGGGTTGCAGGAATCGCAGTCAATACAGCAAAGGTGGATAAGGAAATTACTTCCTATGATGATTTGTTTAATCCTGCATTAAAAAACAGTATTGTGGCACTGGATGACTACCGTGCGGTGATTGGCATGACGGCAAGAAGCATGGGATACAGCATGAATGAAACTGATTCTGCAAAGCTGAATGAGA
>CAYNOE010000131.1:3484-8312 GCA_964398745.1 uncultured Lachnobacterium sp. | reverse complement strand
GAAATTCCCTAACATTGTTTCTAATCCTCCCTATATTGTTCAATAATCCCTTCCAGTTCCTGAATATCGTCTTTCGTAAGCCTGCTTTCACGTGCAAAAGTGTTTAAAAACGCAGGCAGGGAATTATTAAAATATTTCTCAATTATATTCTTCTTTTCGGAATACATATAATCCTCTTTTGAAATCACGAAGGAAACGATTGTATTCTGGTTTGTTACCATATCCTTTTTAATTAATTTTTTTAACATGGTATATGTTGTCGATTTTTTCCATTCAAACTGTTCCATGCAAATCCTAACCAGTTCGTTTGAGGGAATATTATTTTGTTTCCAAATTATATCCATCAGTTTTTTTTCTGCATCTGTTAAATGAATCATTATCCTGCCTCCATGGATAGCTGCATCATTTGGTCTATATCATATAGACTAGTCTATATGATATAGACCGATTTGTCAAGCATTTTTTGTTAAATTTTTCCCCTTTCCGTTTTTCATGTTTTAGGGGTTATATACGCATAAAAAACCTGGCGCGGACGGAATTTAAACGGAGTCCGGATGATTGCCGCTTCGGGAATCAGTCCGAAAAAATAAGAACCAGGACTGTTGGCACCCTGGTTCCTATTTTTAAAATTTCCTATGAGAACAGCCCTTTAAGCACATTCACACACCCCGTAATCCCAAGACTCCCGGAATCCAGAATAATATCATAATTATCCGGTGACTTCCATTCTTTTCCGGTGTTGGTGTTGTAGTATTTGGAGCGTTTCCGGTCGAAATATTTCCGGGTACTTTCCACGCGGCTTTCCTCGATTCCGTATTCGTTTCGGATACGGAGGATTTTGTCCTCTTTCGGGGCGCGGATAAATGCTTTCACAACGCCTTTTTTCTTAAGCAGGGCGTTGGACGCACAGTGACCGAGGAAGATGGCAGGCCCGTTTTCCGCCATCTGGCGGATAGCTTCCAGTTCTTCCACATAGACCTGTTCCTTGTCGGAAAGTTTGTTACCCTGCCCGCTGCCTAAAGTGGTCATCATAAAGACGGTGTATAAAAAGCTGCTTGTAACGCTTTCTTCATATTCTTCTATCTTATCCACGGTGATGCCGCGTTTTTTTGCCACGGCTTCAAGGATTTCCCTGCCATAGCAGGGAAGGGAACATTCCTTTGCAAGCTGGCGGGCAATCTGTGTTCCGCCACTGCCGTATTCACGTTCAATTGTCAGATATTTGCACTGCATATTCTACCTCCTCTTTGTAAGCATTCAGGATGCCTGCTCAAACTGGCTGTTATAAAGCTCGGCATAGAATCCGTTCTGCTCCAGTAATTCTTCATGGGTGCCGCTTTCAATGACGTCCCCGTCTTTTAAAACCAGAATCAGGTCGGCGTTTTTAATCGTGGAAAGCCGGTGGGCAATTACGAATGAAGTGCGGTTTTCCATCAGTTTATCCATTGCATTCTGAATCTGCAGCTCGGTGCGGGTATCCACGGAGCTGGTCGCTTCGTCTAAAATCAGCATCGGTTTATCTGCAATCATTGCCCTTGCAATCGTAAGCTGCTGCTTCTGTCCCTGCGAGAGGGAAAGCTGGGAGTCTAACATGGTGTCATAGCCCTGCGGCAGTGTTTTAATAAAGTGGTCAAGCCCGACAGCTTTGCAGGCATTTTTCATTTTTTCCTCGCTGGCATTTTTTGTACAGTAAATCAGGTTTTCGCGGATACTGCCTTCAAAGAGCCAGGTATCCTGGAGTACCATACAGAACTGGGAGTGGACGTCCTCGCGCCGCAGTTCACTTGTAGGAATGCCGTCAATACAGATTTTTCCTCCGGAGGTTTCATAAAAACGCATCAGCAGGTTAATTAACGTTGTTTTTCCGGCACCGGTCGGTCCGACAATTGCAATTTTTTGTCCGGTTCTGGCATGGGCGGTAAAATCATGGATAATCAGTTTGTTTTCATCATATCCAAAAGCTACATGCTCAAAATCCACGCAGCCCTTCGTTTGTTCCAGCCGTTTTGTTTTTTCGCTTTCGTCCGGCATTTCTTCTGCTTCCAGAAATTCAAAGACACGTTCCCCGGCGGCTCCTGCGGACTGTAGGGTCTGTACCGCCTGTGCCATCTGGGAAAGCGGCTGGGTGAAATAGCGGACATACATCATAAATGCCACAATGACCTCAAATCCGATTTTTCCGTTCATGGTAAGGACGGCGCCGGCCACACAGACGGCAACATATCCGAGATTTCCGATAAAGCCCATAAGCGGCATCATCAGTCCGGAAAGGCACTGTGCCCTAAAAGCACTTTCACTCAGGTCGGAATTCATTCTGTGGAATTCTTCTTTTGCATGTGCTTCCCCGTTGTATGCCTTTACCACGGTATGCCCGCTGTAAATTTCCTCAATCTGCCCATTTAATGCGCCAAGATCCTGCTGCTGGCGGACAAAATATTTTTGTGAACGTCCGGTAATGAGCATCATCAGCGCAAATCCCAGTATGGTTGCAAGTACGGCGGTTACTGTCATGGCAACATCCGTAATCAGCATCATAAACAGGGAACCGAGAAACAGGGTAATTGCGTTTGCGAGGTTACCTATGCTCTGGTTTAAGGACTGTGCAATCAGGTCGATGTCATTCGTCACGCGGGATAATACGTCACCCGTGGATGTTTTATTATAAAAGGACATTGGCAAATGGTTAATCTTTACCGAAATATCCCCGCGCATTTTTTTGACAATTTTCTGTGTAATTGTTGTCATTGTAAAATGCTGTGAAAAGGAAAGGACGGCGCTGCAGATGTAAAATGCAACAAGGGTAAAGCCGATTTTTGAAATCCCGTCAATATCCATCTGTCCCATCATACCGGCTGCGACCAGTTTTGTCATTTCGGAAAGCTTATCCGGTCCGACTAAGGTAAATATGGTTCCGCCCACTGCGCATAGCACAGCAAAAAGGAACGGAACATAATAATTGTTGCTGTAAAGGAAAATTTTTTTCCAGATTTCCTTGAAATTTTTTACTTTTTCACCGTTGCCCCCGCGCATTCCAGGGCCACGCATTGGTTTTTTTGTATTTTCCATTATGCCAATTCCTCCTTTGAAAGCTGGGAGTATGCAATCTGTTTATAAACTTCACAGTTTTTCATCAATGCATCATGGGTTCCGCATCCGGCAATTTTGCCGTTCTCCAGAACGATAATCTTATCGGCAGTCCGTATTGTTCCAATCCGCTGTGCAACAATAATTTTTGTTGCGGCAGCGCAGGTGGTTTCCAGTGCTTTTCTTAAAATCCGGTCTGTCTTATAGTCCAGTGCCGAAAAAGAATCGTCAAAAATGAAGATTTCCGGTTTCCGGCAGATGGCGCGGGCGATGGAAAGACGCTGTTTCTGGCCGCCGGAAAAATTCGAGCCGCCCTGTGCAACGTAGCTTTCATATCCGTCTTCCGACTTTTCTACAAATTCATCCGCTTGTGCGGTATGTACGGCCTGTTTGATTTCTTCATCCGTGGCGGTTCCTTTTCCATTGTCCCCGTAGGAAACATTGCTGGATACCGTACCGGAAAAGAGAACAGCTTTCTGGGAAACATAACCGATTTTATTGCGCAGCGCCTTCTGGGAATATTCCCGGACGTTTACGTTGTCCACAAGAACTTCTCCTTCCGTAGCGTCATAAAACCGCGGAATCAGGTTGACTACCGTACTTTTTCCGCAGCCTGTGGCTCCGATTAAGGCAACGGTTTCCCCCTTGTGGGCGGTAAAAGTGATATTTTCCAGCACCGCCTGTTCCGCGTCAGGATAACGGAAGCTGACATTACGGAATTCGATTTCGCCTTCGGTATCAGCTGTTTCCACTTTGCCATCCTTTATGACGGGTTCCGTGTCAAGTACTTCGTTGATACGCTTTGCGGATACAGAAGCACGCGGCAGCAGAACAAAAATCATAACCAGCATCATAAAGGACATGACAATTTGCATGGCATACTGTGAAAATACAATCATATCAGAAAAAAGCGGCAGTTTGTCTGGCATGGCTGCATCTTTAATCATATACGCGCCCATCCAGTAAATGGCAAGGGTAAGTCCACTCATGACAAGCTGGATTCCCGGATTTAAAATGGTCATGACACGGTTGGCAAACAGCTGGTTCTTTTTTAAGTCCTCGTTTGCCTTTTCAAATTTGTCTTCCTGGTATTTTTCCGCATTGTATGCACGGATAACAGAAAGCCCGCTTAAGTTTTCACGCGTAACGCGGTTTAAGCTGTCGGTCAGCGTCTGCATGAGTTTCATTTTTGGAAGGGCAAGCACCATACATGTGATTACAATGGTAAGCAGTACAACGACAGCAATAATGGTTTCAGCCGTCCATGTCCAGTTTTTCCCAGAAATTTTTAAAACCGCCCAGACAGCCGTTACCGGCGCACGCAGCAGGATTTCAAGTCCGAGGATGATTAACATCTGAATCTGCATGACGTCGTTGGTGGAACGGGTAATCAGGCTTGCCGTGGAAAAGTGTCCGATTTCTTCCATGGAAAAGGACTGTACACGGTTAAAAATCTTTTCGCGCAGGTCTGCGGAAAAGGTGGCGGAGATTCTTGCCGCGCAGATGGTGGTCGCCACAGCGGAAAGAAGACTGCCCAGCGCACAGAGGAGCATTTTTCCCCCGGCGGTAAGAATGGCTGACATTTCACTTCCCTCGGTCTGGACAAGGGTTGTGATTTCCGACATATAATCCGGCATGGTCAGGTTCAGCCAGACCTGGAGCAGGACAAAGAGGAATGCGAGAAACGCAAGCCCCCACTCCCTGCCCGACAGATTTTTTAGTAACTTTCTCATATAAAGACTCC
>CAYNOE010000131.1:0-3384 GCA_964398745.1 uncultured Lachnobacterium sp. | reverse complement strand
TCCGTGAATTTTCGTATAATCCGCAAAAAGGTGGCGGTATCTTCTTCGCCGATACTGGACAGAAAGTCCGTCATGTGTCCAAGCGCTTCCTGCTTTTTCTTCAGGGTAAGGTTTCTTCCGGTATCCGTGATGCAGACACAGACTTTGCGTTTGTCCTTCGGGTCGGGCGTGCGTCTGGCAAGGTTTTTCTTTTCCAGCGTGTTTAAAATTGCCGCGATTCTGGAAGAGCCAATCTGGAAGATACGGGTAAGTTCCCCCGCTGTCGCGCCATCGTGCCCGTCGGATAAATAGGTCAGTACCGCCATTTCCCCGCGGAAAGAGTCGTTGATATTCCTGAGTGCGGTGTATTTGTGGAATTTATGAAAGCACGCAAACAGTTCTTTGGCATAATCTTCGTAGTTCATGAGACCTCCTTTCTCTCACGGTGTGAGATATATAGTATCAGGAAGCAGAAGTGATGTCAAGGGGGATAAAAAATTTTTTATGGAATCACGGTTATATTTATGCTAATATATAATATTATTATGGATGCTGTTTGCGGCAGGAAGGCAGGTAGGAAGCCATGTTTGAAAAAGATTTATTAGGCAGGCTGCGGGATGGAGGCAGGCTGTCAGCCCGCCAGCTTCTGTTTATGATTATCCAGTTAAGTATTCCTGCCATTATGGCACAGATTTCTTCCATTGTTATGCAGTATATTGACGCTTCCATGGTTGGACACCTTGGTTCGGCGGAATCCGCTTCCATTGGACTGGTGACTTCCAGTACATGGCTGCTGGGCGGTTTGTGTTCTTCCATCAGCACCGGGTTTACGGTACAGGTGGCACACTGTATTGGTGCAAAAAAAGAAGAAAAGGCAAGGAATATTTTACGCCAGGGGCTGGCAGTGGCATTTGTATTCAGTTGTCTGCTGCTGTTTGCAGGGGTACTGCTTCACAGAAGGCTTCCTGTCTGGCTGGGGGGAGAAAGCGGGATTACGGGCGATGCTTCCCGGTATTTTCTGGTGTACTGCCTGTTTTTGCCGGTGGTGCAGTTAAACTATATTGCCGGCGGAATGCTGCAGTGCAGCGGCAATATGAAAATTCCGAGCATGTTACATATTTTTATGTGTGTTCTGGATGTTTTATTTAATGCTGTTCTTATTTTCCCCACAAGGAATTATATGGTCCGGGGGCATAAGTTCGTTTTGCCGGGGGCAGGACTGGGTGTTACAGGGGCAGCTTTAGGGACGGCACTTGCAGAACTTGTGGTTACTTTTTTTATGCTTTATTTTTTACTGGTGCGTTCTCCTGCCCTGCATTTAAGGAAAAATGAGCATTTGTATTTTTCGCGGGAGGAGCTGCTGGCAGCCGCCCGGCTGTCGGTTCCGGTAGCATTTGAACAGATGGTGATGTCCGGCGCGCAGATTATGTCAACGCGCATTGTTTCGCCGCTTGGGATGACGGCCATTGCGGCTAATTCCTTTTCTGTCACGGCGGAAAGCCTTTGTTATATGCCCGGATACGGAATCAGCGCGGCGGCAGTTACCTTAATCGGGCAGAGTATTGGGGCGAAGAGGTATGATGTCATGAAGAAGCTGGCGGGACTGACCGTGGGTTTTGGAATGGCGGTGATGGCTGGAACTGGAATTCTGCTTTTTATCTTTGCCCCATGGATGATAGGAATTTTATCCCCGGATACGGCGATTCGGAAGCTGGGGACGAAGGTGCTGCGTATAGAAGCGTTTGCAGAGCCAATGTATGCGGCTTCTATTGTGGCATCGGGAGTTTTCAGGGGCGCGGGGGATACCCTGGTGCCAAGCTGCATGAATTTTTTCAGTATGTGGCTTGTCCGCCTGCCGCTTGCCGCTTTTTTATCCGCAAGAATGGGGCTGCAGGGAGTCTGGCTTGCCATGTGTCTGGAGCTTTGCATTCGCGGAATTTTATTTCTGGTCCGGCTCGCAGGAAAACGCTGGTACAGATTTGAAATTAACAGTAATACATAAACATAATTGATTGAAAACGGAGGTCATTATGAAAGAGATAAAAAACGAAGTTTTTGACGGGGAACGGGCATTATATGGAAGTGACGGTGTGGCATTAAAAGAGTGCCGCTTTGACGGACCTGCCGACGGGGAAAGTGCATTAAAGGAAAGCAGGAATATCCGGGTTAAGGACTGTTATTTTAATTTGCGTTATCCTTTCTGGCACGATGAAAATCTGGAAATAACCGCATCAGAAATGACGGAACTCTGCAGGGCTGCCCTATGGTATTCCGGGAATATTAAGATAGGGGATACAAAACTTCATGGAATTAAGGCCCTGCGGGAATGCAGGAATGTCACAATGCAAAACTGTGATGTGGTTTCCCCGGAATTCGGCTGGTCTGTAAAAAACATAAAGATGGAAAACTGCACGGCGGAAAGCGAATATTTTATGATGCGTTCCGAAGAACTTGCTTTTCATAATGTAAAATTAAAGGGAAAGTATTCCTTCCAGTATATTGAAAATGCGGTTTTTGAGAACTGTGAATTTGACACCAAGGATGCGTTCTGGCACGGCAAAAACGTAACCGTCCGCAATAGTATTGTAAAAGGGGAATATCTGGCATGGTATTCTGAAAATATTACTTTTGAAAACTGTAAAATTATCGGAACACAGCCTCTTTGTTACTGTAAGGGACTGCGGTTAAAGGACTGTGAAATGATTGACACGGATCTGAGCTTTGAAAAATCGGATGTGGAAGCAGAGGTTTTTGCATCCGGTTCTGTCAGTATTAAAAATCCCCGTTCCGGACATATTTATATAGAAGGGGACAGTGTGGAAGTAATCCGTGACGAGGAAGGTGCAAACGGGGAAGTCAGGGGACGCAAGCCCGGCGTGAACCGGTGAAAATAGCGGTAGTCTGGTCTGCACCATTTACAAAATGTGCTTTAAAAATTTTACTTGCAAGATACCCCTTGGGGGTATATAATAACTCATATACCCCCAAGGGGTATGCTGATCATTAAAAAGAGGTGTATAGCAGTGGATGATAATGGGGAAAATGTACAACAGGAAGAAACGTGTGAAAACTGCCGTATAAAACACCGTCCAAAGGAAGAACATAAGGATTTAATTAACCGCCTGAACCGCATAGAAGGACAGATACGGGGAATCCGGAAAATGGTGGAAAAGGACTGTTACTGTACGGATATCATCGTACAGGTGGCGGCGGCAAATGCGGCGCTTAACAGTTTTAACAAGGTGCTTCTGGCAGAACATATACGAACCTGCGTGGCAGACTCAGTCCGCGCAGGGGAGGATGAAAAGGTGGAAGAACTTCTGCAGCTTCTGCCGAAACTGATGAAATAACTGTCGTATCCCGTCAGGGATACGACCTACGCAAATCACTTTGCGAAGCAAACTT
>CAYNOE010000130.1:0-8318 GCA_964398745.1 uncultured Lachnobacterium sp. | reverse complement strand
AAGGCGGATTTTCGACGGCGTAGCGGTGGCTACGTCTAGAAAATCCAACGCAGCAGACAGGCAAATAGACAAGTAGGTTTGCCTAATTATCAACGTGTCAGTACACTAGTTCTCAACCAGTTTTTCACTTTTTATAGAGAATCAAATTTCACATAATGCTTATCATAACCCTTTTAAAACTACATATACTATTATTGCAGATTTATCCAAAATACCACTTGCATTTAGTGGATATTAATGGTATCATATCTGTTAGTGATCAGGTTGCAGAAACTTGCGATGCCTGCGACCGGAAGGAAGACCTGCGGGTCTTCCTTTTTTTGTACAAAATATATGGAGAAAAATATGCCAAAGAAAGCAATCAAACCTTTTATCACATACTCTGATCAGTTAAATGTTCTGACTCAGAAAAAACAACTTAATATTTCTGATTTGTCATATGCAGAGGGAAAGTTGCATGATATTGGCTACTACTCCTTAATTGATGGATACAAAGATATATTCTACAATCCGATGACAAGAACATATGAGGAAGGTACAAATTTTACGGATATTGTTGCATTATATGAATTTGATGAAAATCTCCGTTCTCTTGTATTCAAATATATTTGTCATGTCGAGCAAAAAATCCGCTCATTGATTTCTTATTCCTTTTGTGAAGCTTTTTCTGAAAATCAGTCAGCGTATTTAACCTCTGCCAACTACAATGTTTCCAAGAAAAACAGTCGCGATATTTCTAAACTGATATCTATATTAACATATGAAGCCAATCAGAACACTGAACATAGTTATGTAGTATATCAGAGAAACACATATGGCAATATTACAGAAAAAGAATTAATCCAGTATCTAAAAGTGCTTACCATCTTTCGTAATATATGCGCACACAACGAGCGTCTGCTTTCTTTTGAATCCAGATTCGAAATTCCTGACACTGCACTGCATAAGAAAATGGGAATACCCAAAAAAGGAACCCAGTATCTTTATGGTAAGCATGATATGTTTGCATTACTCATAGCTTTTCGATACTTACTGGATAAAGAAGAGTTTAAAATGCTAAAGAAAGAATTAACCAAACTGTTTAACACTTTCTCAACTACCACATCTGCAACACAAAAAAACAAATTACTTCAGGCAATGCATTTTCCATCTAATCGAGCAAATATTACCCGATATAAACTATAATATATTAAATGACCTCCACCGTTACCGGCGGAGGTCAAGCCCTGGTAAAATGCTGGCTCGAAAAAATAATAGTCTGGGAATACTGCCTGCTTTTACAAAACTCTTTATTTCCTTACTCTAATGTTTTCAGCCCTGCCCGATATGCCGCCATCTCCTCCTCGCTGTGATGATCCATCACATATTGCAGCTCTGAAATGGCACTTTCCCTTTCTTTTGGCAGATAAACAGATAATGGATAAAAATTTGAGGAAGAATTGGCAAACAAATGTGTCTTGATCTGCAAATTCTGAATAAACACCTGTAACTCCTGCAATCTCTCTTTCTCCCCTGCCGGGATAAAACTGCCCGTCCCTGCCATATCATAAAGTTTGGTATTAGGAAATAATGTCAGTGCATCCACAGAAATAAAGTATGGATTCAGCCTGCTAAACAGTTTGGCGCTGTTTACTGCATTGCGGGCTCCACCTCCCTTTCCTGCCAGCCCGGTCATATATACAAAATAATATTCTATGCCTGCCTCATCCAGTTTCCGGCACTGCTTTAGAATATCATCTGCCCTGTATCCTTTCCCGGCAAGGGCAAGCGTGTCATCATCCCCGCTTTCCGTCCCGATACTTAGACCATTCACTCCCATTGCCCGCAGTTTTCGAAGCTGCCATACCTCCTTATTCTGAATATCACGGATACTGGCAAACATGGCAATGGACTGACATTTAATCAGGTAATCCCTCACCGTCAGCACATACAGTTTTAACCGTTCATAGGACAGTGCAAAGGGATTTGCCCCTGTCAGGAACAGCCGCCTTGCATGGGGCTGGTAATCCTTGATTTCCTGCAAATCCTTCTCAAACTGTTCCAATGACGCCAGCCGAAAGTGCTCATTCTCATACAGATTGCAAAAGTTACATTTCCCATAGGTACACCCCGCCGTCAGCTCAATAATACAGGAATCCGCCTCATAATGCGGCCTCCATGTCCGTCCGCTAAAGTGCATAATTCTTTCCCCCTTATAAATGCCGGAGATTTTTGCGGTAATGCTCCAGCTCTTTCTCATCCACACTGCCTGTAATCTCATCCAAAACAGCCAGCAGCTTTGCTTTATCCTTTGGGAGAACCCCATATAGCTGTACCGCATTTGAAGCTCCCATTGCCGCAAATTCCGTCTCTATGGTAAGGTTTTCAACCAGAATTTTCATTTCCATGTACTTTTCTTTTTCGCCCTCCGGCTGCCAGTTCCCTTTCCTGATCTCCTGATATAATTCAGAGTCTGGACAGATTGTGAGCATATTAGCACCGACCAGTTTAGGGTGCAGCTGATTACACACCTCTGCAGTCGCTTTTGCCCCCTCTGCTCCCCTTCCTTTCCCTGATATGCCCACCAGATAGAAAAATTTATAGGATATGCCTGCCTTATCCAGACGTCTACACTGCACCAGAATGTCATTTTTCCCATAGCCTTTATTCATAAAATGCAGTGCCTCCTCATCGGCCGTTTCCATGCCAATCGTCAGCCCGTCAAACCCTGCACTTTTTAACCGCTGCAATTCTTCATCGGATTTTGGACCAATATCGGTAATCCTTGCAAAAGAGCCGATGCTTTCACAAGATGGAAAATACCTCCTTATCAAAGCAGCAATTTCCATCAGCAAATCGAATCTCAAAACAAACGGATTAGCTCCGGTCAGAAATACACGCCGGCATTCCCATCCCCACATCCGGTTCCTCTTTGCCGCCTCCTGCAAATCCTCCTCAATATCCTCTAATGGAGACATCCGAAAAGAAAAAGGCAGGTCATTGTATAATGTGCAGAATTTGCATTTATGGTGGGTGCATCCCGCTGTCGTCTCCAGCAGTAACGAGCCTGCCTCATAAGGCGGCCGCCAGATTGTTCCTGTATAGTGCATAATCTTTCCTCCTCTGAAAAATGTTCTGCTATAAGGTTACACAATCCGGGAAAGATTCCACAAGTCCTGTCTTTTTTTAGTGATAGTACCTTTTTTCGTACTTAATAGCAAAAAAGTCCGTTCTTGTTTTTTTATATGGTGTATCCTATACTAATGGTGAGGTGAAAAGAATGGCAGACAACAAATTCAGTGAAGAAAAGCAACTTGCCCGCTGTGAACCAATGAGCAGGCTCCAGTCCTATATTGCGGGCAAATGGAAAATCCTGATATTATGGTATATATCTTTTTACAAAGTACAACGGTTTGGAGAACTGATGCGGCGGTTAGACGGCATTACGCAATCCACCCTGACAAAACAGCTCCGTGAACTGGAAAAGGACGGATTTATCCATAGAAAGATATATGAGGAAATACCGCCTAAAGTGGAGTACACCCTGACGGAGTTAGGACAGAGTTTCCTTCCTGTACTGGAAACCATGTTTGATTGGAGTGAGAAATACCTCTGCCCGGATTATGTAAATCCCTATCATTAGGTAACGGCACGCACCGCAATGCGTCACCTGCCAAATTGTCGGAAGGCATTCCAGAAATGCTGCGCATTTGCCTTCCTCCTTAAAGAATAGGCTGAAACTTTATTCTCAAGGCATGTTCCTTTCCTTAGAACAATTTCAGCCTATCCGTATTTTTTCGTTTTATCTTATTTGTACTGCACTAACTCATCCATCGGTATTCTCGTCTGGCTGTGCCTGTCTTTGTCTGCCCCTGGCTCTGCTGAATATCCTAATGCAAGGATATTTACCGGCTCCAGATTTTCCGGCAGGTCTAACCCCTGTTTCAATACATCCGGCTTAAAATAACAAATCCATACGCTGCCAAGTCCCAGTTCCGTGGCCATAAGCATCATATGGTCAGTCAGAATGGAGGCATCAATATCTGTTGTTACCATGCCGTCAAACGGTCGTGTCCATGCTTTGCTTTTATCTGCGCATACTACGACAGCAACCGGGGCCCCATAGATATTTGCCGATTCTGAAACTGCCGACAGCCCCTCCCTGCTCCTTACAACCACCAGCCGTACCGGCTGCATGTTTGCCGCCGTCGGTGCTGCATGGGCAGTCTCCAAAATTTTTTGCAGCTTTTCTTCCTCCACTGCCTGCTCTGTATAGGCACGGACAGAAAAACGTGCCTTTGCTGTATCTAATACTGACATTCTCGTATCCTTCCTTTCCTTCTTGAAAATTTGACCGGTCATAGTATAATTATATCAGGAACAGACAAACAGACAAGAATGCACTTTTTGGGTATATACTTTCCAAAAAGTAAGTAATGAAATAAAGGAGAGAAAACATGACAAGACAATGCAACGGATTTACCTGCCCTGTGGAGGCTACAATTTCCCTCATCGGAGGCAAGTACAAGGCAGTCATATTATGGCATCTGATGAACAACACCCTGCGGTACAGCGAACTACACCGCAAAATGCCAAAGGCAAC
This sequence comes from uncultured Lachnobacterium sp., assembly GCA_964398745.1. GTDB lineage: Bacteria > Bacillota > Clostridia > Lachnospirales > Lachnospiraceae > Roseburia. The sequence goes on along the minus strand of CAYNOE010000130.1, from coordinate 3,736 downwards.
GGATAAAATGCTTGCCCAACAATTACGAGAACTGGAAAAGGACGGTCTGATCAACCGTGTGGTCTATCCTGTCGTGCCGCCAAAGACGGAATACAGTCTCACAGATTATGGAAAAACACTTGCCCCGATACTGGATGCCTTGTGCGACTGGGGCAAAAACTATCTGTCTGAAACACAAAACAGTAAGGAGAACTGCCAATGAAATATTTCCGTTCCAGTCAATACCCGATTGAATTTGTCCTGTCCGAAAACATAGTTGGGATTTCCCCTACAGAATATCCTGCCCCAATTAAAATCCTCTGACCGATCCTACCCATAAAAGCAATTCTTTAAAAGCAAAAATCCCCCGTTATTTTTATACTGTAAACACTACAATATAAAAAACGGAGGATATAAAGATTGAAAAATGATAAAAAAGAAAGGAAAAAGGCTGCAGGTGGTTTTTCAATCTTTATTTGTGCCGCAGAAAAGCGGGGTCATATTCCTGACGGAATACGACATATCACAAATGGCACCACGCCTGCGGCATGGTACAAAACATGAATACTTTTGAAACCTTTAATAACGGAAAACTGATTACCTGTGCAAAACCCGGACTATCCTTATGAAACATATGGTTAGTTCATGGAATGTACCGTCTGTGGGTTTACCCACTGTTTATTAGGCACTGGTTTACCGTGACCAAAATATATGGTCCTATTGCCGAGCCTGCTGATCTTTCCTGCGCTGTCTAACATTTCACTTTTATTGTGTTACAGCATGGATACGGTCGGATAAAACATATTCATCAGTGCATCCCCCACTATCAGACCTTTATTCTCCACATCAATACCAATCGAACCATCCGTATGTCCAGGCAGGGCAACAATACTGGCATTGACTCCATAGGCTGATAAACTGTCCCCGTCCTTCAAAAAGATATTCGGCTGAAATTCCTGCAAAGTACGCGCTGAAAAATCTTTGAGAGAAACCGACAAAACAATTTTCCCCAAAAAAGATTCAGCAGAAAGTATTTGATTTGCATTGGACTGAATCAGATTGCAGTCCTTTTGACTCATTCCAATGGGAATGCCAAGGGCACTTGATATTTGTGCCGCATTCTCTGCATGGTCAAAATGTGCATGTGTCAAAACAATCAGTTTAACATGATACTGTCTGCACTCCTCCATCACCCGATTTACAAACTTCCTCTTACCTGTATCGACTAATATTCCATCAACTCCATTTTCGACAATATAACAGTTACCGTTTCCGCACTTTATCCTATGAATTTCACTCATACTGTTTCTCCTTCTGTCACTTTTGACTTTATCATTCCTATTCCCTTAAGTCCCGCCCATTCATTTTTTTGTTCAAGCCAGTCAGTATCGCAGGATCAGTAATATTCCCGTATTTCTATTCTCCAATGTCCTTTTTCTGTATTTTTGTATGTGGAGGCTTCCTTTCCATAATCATGAAAATAATCTTCCACATCTTTCCATAATGCAGGCTGGCTGCCTTTCAGTGCAATACAGTAATCTGCTTCTGCACCAGTATTCTTTTCCACTATTTTCCTCTGACAGCTCATGGAATCGGCAGTAATAATTGCATTATTAAGATAAAGCAGTTCCAAAAGTTCCGGTACAGCAGTTATTTCATTGCTTTTTTCATCCACCGTTATTTCTCCAGGCGTTATCTGGCTTTCGGCCACAAACGCACTTACTACATAGTATGCTTTGTGTTTTTTGTTTTCATATTTCTAATTTACTGCATTCTGGTAAAAAAGTAAATGCTGTTGTCCTGACATAAAAACGCTCCTGTGGAATGGTAAATCGTTACCTTCTCAGTTGCCCTTGAATTCCTTCTCCACATGACAATGCTCATGCTTCCCAGCCAGCTTACTGCCATCAAAATCCAGTTCAATAATATATGGCATCCAGTCTATAATTCTCAAAAAATCTTCACATCCAAAATTCTTATCATAAAAATTCAGTATCGTGCTAAGGGCAGTACCGTGGGTTCCCACAACAATTTCCCTGCCCGGATTATCTGATAGAATTTCATTCAGTGCTTCCATGTTACGTTTCTGAACCATAGCAACAGATTCTCCGCCATCTTCATGATAATCATGGTCAGCCCATCGTTTCTGAAACATTCCATGGTTATTACCATCCGGACCTTTTTCGCGTTCTCTCAGTCTCTCATCTGTTATAATCTCTTTTCCGAAAAAAGCTGCCGCATCTGCAATAGTATCCATGCTTCGCCTGTATGGACTGCAGTAAAATACATCTATTTTCCTATCCTTCAAAAATTCCAATACAATTGCAGAGTCTCTCTTTCCTTCTTCCGTCAAAGGTCTTGTTCTGTCTTCCTGCCATGCATGTTCCGGCTGTGCATGACGCACAAAATATACTCTTGTCATACCAAATAACTCCTCCTGAGCGGTTATGTTTCACAATGGAAATCCGTATCCTTTCTACTCCCTATACCAGTTCCATTTCATCCTGCATTTTCACAAATCCATACTTCTCGTACAATGGTCGTCCCATATCTGTTGCCTCTAATGCAATCTGTGACACGCCCTGTTCCTTTGCTTCCCTTACCAGTAAATCCAATGTATGAAATGCGATTCCCTGCCTGCGGTATTCCGGGGCAGTATACATGTTCATAATATATGCCTTTTTACCACCTGGATTATGATAAGTTGGCATCACCTGATAAAAGCTGACAGAGCCTGCACCAATAAATTTTTCATTATCATACACCAGATATGCAATATGCCCGCCATCTGCCAGTGCCCGCTTATAATATGCCCAGGACTCTTTCTCCACCAGAGACATATCCACAGCATCAGACAACTTATTGGCGGCACGAAGGACTATCATTCGCGTTCTTACCAGTTCATCTATATCTTCTATGGTTGCTCTCCTATATTCAAAAATACTATCCGCAGACAGCTCTTTCATTTATTCCACCCCCACATTTTGTAAATACATTGCAATACCATCGTTGTCATTGTCACCTATTACACAGTCTGCAACCGCTTTTACTTCATCAATCGCATTTCCCATGGCAATTCCAGTACCACACAGCTTCAACATACCGATATCTGCATAATCATCTCCAAATGCCACGATGTCATCTGTGGTAATTCCACATGCTTTACACATATGCAAAATTGCATTTTCCTTTGTGGCATTTTTTTTAGTAAACTTATACCAGTATCCATCCGAAAAGCGGACACAATCACAATCTGGCAAATTTTTCTGTAGCTGTTCTGCCACTTTTTCATCAAATATTTCCACACACATTTTTAATGATGCATGTTCAAAATCTTTAAAATCCGTATAAACACTATCACCCCAGCTTTTATCCTGCTGTTTCGGGTCTATTTTATAATTCCAAAAATGTTCATCTACTGTATCTATCGTAATTTCACAATTTTCACCGCATATCTCTCTTGCCTGTTTTATCAAATCTTTTGTTTCCGTTTGTGTAAACTCCGCTTTGTAAACATATTGATTTCCCAGTTTTACCAACGCTCCGGCACTGGAAATTACTACATCCGGATTTAATTCTGCGATAAATTCCAGGGAATTTTTTTCACTTCTTGAAGTAGATACTCCAATCATAATTCCCTGATTCCTGCATTTCTCCAACTCCTGCATTGTGACTTTTGAAATTGTTTTATCTGTTTGTAATAATGTTCCGTCCAAATCAAATAATAAAAGTTTGCATTTCATAATCTACACCTCTG
>CAYNOE010000129.1:3119-8367 GCA_964398745.1 uncultured Lachnobacterium sp. | reverse complement strand
TATGAAATTAGTTATTGTTAATCATATGGAAGGGAGAAAAAGAATATGGAAACTATGAGGGATATGTTTGAAAAAGTAAAACAAACCTGTCGGGATACAGCCGCCTTCTTTTTCCCAAGAGTTGAACAGCCTTCTTTTGTCCCGGAAGATTATATTGTTATAGGTGCGGTTGTCGGGGATGGGGAACTGGTGTGTTTTTCCAAAAAAATGGAAAATTTGCAGATTACTTTGAAGGTAATATAACAGAGGAACGGGAAAGGAAGAAAAGATTATCTGAATAATGAATTTTAGTGACAGAACTGGAAATAACTGCAGTCCCCTTAATTCCCCTCATAAATGAGGGGCAAGGGGGTTGTTTTTATTTTATTAAGAGAGAAAAACAAGAAAAATCAGTAATACGTTAGCGGATAGGGCATACCGGTACATCAGGTGGCAAGATCCATCTGCTGGACGGTTCCGCTCATTCCGTTTTCGTAGAGGAATATTCCGGTCTTGCGGATTAAGGCATTGGTCTTATTGTCCGCCAGACTGTTGAGGGCAAAATCCGTATCTTCATAGCCCAGATAAATGGCGCCGACGCCTGCTTCGGCAAGTGTCATGAGTTTGTCATTGCCGTTTTCATCCTGCGTCCAGATGCGAAGCTTTGAGAAAATCTCATCCGCTTCATCAATCCATCCGTTTTCATCTGCGTCATACTGCGCAAGGTCTTCAAAACCATTGCCGTTTGCCGCGCCGAACAGCTCGGAACCGTCGTTAATCACCCCGTCTTCGTTTTTGTCAAGCGCCAGATAGCCGCTTCCTGCATTTAAGCGGGAGATGGATTCCTTTTCCCCGTCTGCATCAAGGTCAAAGAAAAACTTCTGGTCGCTTACATCTGCAACGCTCTGGTTAAGGTTAATAACAAGCGGGTCGCAGGTGACCGGTTTGTTAAAATCAATCTGCTTTCCGGCAAGCTTTGTAAAGGAACGGGACATTTCAAGGTTGATATTAAAAGAAATTTCCCGTCCGTCTGCCGTTTTTACAGTGCCGGTTGTATCAAAGCAGGTCGTTTCGTTCTCGGAAAAATAGAAAAATTCTTCACTGTTTTTTGAGGAAGACAGTGCCTGCAGGTCTGATGACGCTGTCTGCATCAGTTCCGCAAAATCGTTGTTATTATAAAAAGAATCCTGTCCGTATGACGGTTCCACAAATTTGCGTCCGAACAGCATGGAAAGCAGGTAATTGATCGTCTGTGTCTTAATCCGGTGAAACGCTTCCGAAGGATTGTTTAAGGAAGTGCGCCGGATTCCGCCGGAGGACTGCATGCTCTTCATCAGGTCCGTCAGGGAGTCGTTTTTATTGTCTGCAACCTGTCCGTCTTCAGAATGACCGTTGCTGTCTTCGGAATCTTTTTGGCTTTTTGTCCCCGCAAGGTGTCTGTTCATGCTCTGCGTGTATGAATAAGAAGATATTCCAACCCTGTTCATCAGGGAGATGTTCTTTGAGCCCGCAGAGCGCAGTCTGTTTGATGAGTAGCCCGCCCGTGTGGAACTGTACATCCTGCGGGATCCCATGCTCATAGTATCAGATTGTATAATCATTGGTTCACCCTTTCTAAACTCCGCCGTTTATTTCAAAATGCATCCGTTCAAAAAGAAATAAAAAACGGCTATCCTTCGAAAAACTCCTTTTCATCGCTGGATATACCGTCCGTGGCTGGTCCATGATTTTTTGTGCAGTTTTCTGGCCATGAAACCCTACAAAATATATATCGGAACAAATTTCCATCATTTTACACCCTGCGGTGAATTTCTTCTTTACAGGAAACGCTTTTGTTTTATATAATGGATGGGAAATGTGTTATGAAAATTATGTATGGACAGGGGGGATCCTTTTGAGGTTTGCATACATTGAGGATGGGAATGCACAGGCGGAGCTTTTCCGGGAAACCGTAAAAAGATGGGCAAATACGAAAAATACCACCGCCGAAGTCTTATTGTACGAGAGTGCAGAGGAATTTCTGTTTAAAAATGAAAACTTTCCCTTTGACGCCGTTTTCCTGGACATTGGCTTAAAGAAAATGAACGGTGTGAAGCTGGCGTATGCCATCCGTGAAAAGGACAAAAGCCTTCCGGTGGCGTTTCTAACGGCAGACAGGGATTTTGCACTGGAGGGTTACGAGGTACGTGCCGTCCGCTATCTGTTAAAACCGGTGGATGAAAAAAAGCTTTTTGCCCTTTTAAACGAGCTGTCTGCCGACAAAAAGGAAGGCCCGTGTATCACAGTGGAGGAAAAGGGAAATATCCACAGGATAAAAGAGGACAGGCTCTGTTACATTGAGGTGGCGGGGCATTATTCCCTGCTTCATCTTTCAGACGGTGGCCCGCTGCGCATCAGGGAAAGCATGGAGAGCATTTTCGAAAAGCTGCATGGAAAAGACCGCTTTGTTAAATGCCACAGAAGTTATGTGGTAAATCTTTCCTGGGTTGAAAAAATCAACCGTACATCTTGTATTCTGTCAAACAAAGAAGAACTTCCGGTCAGCCGGAACTGCTGGCAGGAATTAAACAGGCGGTTTATCCGTTATTATATGGGGGAAGAAGTATAAAATGACATTTTTAATAATAATACCGGCAGCTCTTCTGGTGCTCGCGGCGTATCTTTTGTACCTGCTGTATGAGCGCATATACGAACGGCGGATTACGGCATACCAGAACAAACTGTTAAAAAACGAAGTGGAGGAGGTGCATAACCTCTATCTTACCATGCGTGGCTGGCGGCATGATTACCATAACCATATGCAGTCCTTAAAGGCGTATCTTGCCATGGACAGCCTGAAAGAGGCAAAGGAATACCTGGATAAACTCGAACAGGAGCTGGATGATATCAATCTTTTGTTTGACACCGGAAACCTGAATGCGGACGCTGTATTAAATTCCAAGATTTCGCTTGCAGTCAAAAAAGGAATCCGGGTGGATTACAAGGCAAAGGTTCCCAAAACGCTTACCGTATCAGACATCGACCTTTGCGTCGTTCTGGGAAATTTGATTGACAACGCCGTGGAAGCCTGTGAAAAGGTGGAGAAAAGCGGACAGTTTATACGCCTTTATATCGGCACCCTGCAAAAACAGCTTTATGTGTCTGTAAGTAATGCGACAAATGAGCATGTGCGAAAGCTGGACGAGGAATATATTACAGCCAAACGCGGTAACCATGGGCATGGCATGAAGCGCATTAACCGTATTGTGGAAAAATATGGCGGTTTTATTAACCGAAAAAATGAGCCCGGGGTGTTTGTCACGGAAATTATGCTCCCGCTATAGTTACTCAGGCACGGATTTTTACCATCCGTGCCATTTTCATGCGCGAAAATAAAAATCATGTTACAGTTTACGAAGCAGGAAGACACATAAGAACTGAATTATAAGCAAAATAAAAAGAGGGGTGAAATAAAACGTGAAACAGTATTCCATCTGGAGCAACTGTAAATTTACTTACGGGCCGCTTTTAAAAAAGAAAAAGAAAATTGCATTCTGCACACTGACGGAAGCCGTGTTTTCTGTTTTTGTGCCGGTTGTGGGAATGGCGGTAACATCCATGATTGTAGGAGGGCTGGAGAGGGGAATTTCCATAAAACAGCTTTCCGTTATGATTCTTCTGGCATTCACAGGTTACGGCGTACTGAACATGGTAAAGGCGTATCTGGAAGCACGCAGCTGGGGACAGTATATCGAGGTCAGAACCGAATTTTTCATTATGCCGCCGATTGCAAAGGATTTGTCCATCAGCATGGAGCAGTATGAGGACAGTAAAATACATGAACTGAGGGAAAAGGCAAACGCTTGTATCTGGCATAACCTGGACGGGCTGGAAGGATTTTTCCACGATAACAGTGACCTTTTAAAAAACGGGCTGGGACTGGTGGCCTATTCGGTGCTCTGCGGTATGATGGACTGGAAAATTCTTCTGATGCTGGCCGGCATGTCTGCGGTAAGTGTTGCGGCAGGCATCCGGGTGACGAAATATTACCAGAAAATCAAGGATCCGCTTGCAGCCTGTGATATGACAATGCGTTATGTGAACAGCGTGGTGGATGATGTGGCAGGCGGCAAGGATATCCGTCTGTTCGGACTTGGAAAATGGATTATTGGAAAATATGATGACGCGATAAAGGAACACCGTAAGCTGACTTTTAAAAAAGATATCCGTGAATACGGGAGCAATATATTAGACACCGTGTTAAATGCCGTGCGGGATCTCGTCTGCTATCTGTATCTGATTATGCAGCTTTCCCGGGGGATGCGGATATCGGAATTTGTATTTTTCCCCGGACTGGTTGGCGGGTTTTCGGGCTGGCTTGGAATGGTAAGCAAAAATCTGGTTGCGGTAAAAAGGGATAGTGACATGATCTGCGATTTACGGGAGTACCTGGATCTGAATGCGGAAGATGGCGGGGAACAGACCTGTGACTTTGCAGACAGTTTTGAAATCGTGTTTGACCATGTGAGCTACCGGTACAGTGGGGCAAAAGAGGATACCATAAAGGATGTAAGCTTTCGTTTGGCGCCGGGGGAAAAGCTTGCGCTTGTCGGGGGAAACGGGGCAGGGAAGTCCACAATTGTCAAACTGATGTCCGGTCTGTACCTTCCGACATCCGGAACGGTCTGTGTAAACGGCATAAGCACCAGGGAGCTTGACCGGAAAAGTTATTATGCAGGGCAGGCGGCAATTTTTCAGGAAGCATTCCAGACGTCTTACAGTATTGGGGAAAACATTGCGCTTTCGGAGCAGTATGATAAAAAGCGTGTCTGGGATGCGCTGGAAGCAGCGAAACTTGCGGAAAAAGTCAGGGGACTGGAGGAACAGTTTGACACCTGTCTGGGAAAGGATATCAAAAAGAACGGCGTTCAGTTATCCGGAGGAGAGCTTCAGAAGCTGCTGCTTGCAAGGGTCTTGTACCGGGAAGCGTCGCTGGTAATGCTGGATGAACCGACTGCCGCCCTTGATGCGCTTGCGGAAAAAAGCATATATGAAAGCTACCATGAGCTGCTTTCAAAACCGTCCGTGCTTTTTATATCCCACAGACTTGCATCCACCAGATTCTGCGACCGCATCCTGATGCTTTCAGACGGCAGAATCTGTGAGGAGGGGACGCATGGGGAACTTATGAAAAAACACGGAAAGTATTATGAAATGTTTCAGGTGCAGAGCCGGTATTACCTGCCGTACATCTCTGATGTACGACCATAATCTGCCGTACATCTCTGAT
>CAYNOE010000129.1:0-3019 GCA_964398745.1 uncultured Lachnobacterium sp. | reverse complement strand
TACGACCATAATCTGCCGTACATCTCTGATGTACGACCATAGAAAGGAAGAGAGAGTATGAAGAAAAATATGACAATCGGGGAAATGTGGCATTACATGGTTTTTCAGACAAAGGGGTACCGCAGACTGCAGGCTGCGGTTGTGGCAGGTGCGCTGACTGCGGCAGCAGTACCGTATCTGAACAGTGTTTTTTATGCGTGTATTCTGGATTTGCTTGTGCTTTCCCGGTATCAGGCGGCTGCTTCTGCTGTGGTACTGATGACGGCATCCCTTCTTGTGCTGAACCTTGTGGCGAAGGGGTGTGAGCGCATGGTCTGGCATTACTGCGAGCCGTGTGAATCCGAAGTGAAAAAAAGGACGGCTGCAAAGGCGTTTTCCATGGAATACGAGAGTATTGACAGGACAGAAACGCTGACCGCATTCCGGCGGGTGCGGGCAGGCGAGCAGGGAATGGGCGGCGTGCAGAAGCAGCTTGTGGAAATCTGGCAGTTTTTTAAAGAGCTTGTTGGGATTGTTTTTGCCGCTGGTTTTGTCCTTGTGCTTTTTTGCAGAACAGACCGCACAAGGGAAAGCGCTGCCGTGTCGTTTCTGCTTCCGGCAGTGATGCTTTCCGCTATCTGCGCTGTGCTTGTCCTGAGCAACTATTTTTCCAAAAAGGACGGAGAATTTAAGGTGCAAACCGAACTGAAAAACGAAGAAGTAAATACATTGTCCGCTTACCTGCTTACCCTGGTAAACAGGGAGTCGAACGTGAAGGATATCCGTCTTTTCGGACTGAAAGACTATTAGTACCAGAAAGCCCTTCCGTTTCAGACCGCCGGGAAAATGTACACCGAAGAGGGCTGCTACAGCGGGAAATGCCAGATGGCCCCCGCGTTTGCCACGCAGGTGCTTGCCGCCGTTACTTATATTTATATTGCCGCAAAGGCACTGGCAGGCAGCATTACCATTGGTGAGGTGACCATGTATGCAGGTGCGGTGGTGACCATGATATCAGGAATCCAGGCACTTTTGAACAGGTACCAGACTATTAATTACATGAATGAATATTTAAATACCTATGAGGAATTTATCACCCGTCCCAATATGCATTATGACGGGACGCTGCCGGTTGAAAAACGCGATGACAATGAATATCTGCTGGAGTTTTCGCATGTGAGCTTTCGATATCCGTTGACAAATCAGGATATTTTAAAGGATGTGTCACTTACCTTCCATGTCGGGGAAAAGCTTGCCCTTGTCGGTGTAAACGGCGCAGGCAAAACAACGTTAATCAAGCTTTTGCGCCGTCTGTACGAGCCGACAGAAGGGGAAATCAGGCTGAACGGAATTAATATTGCAAAGTATGACTATGAGGAATATGTACGGTTTTTTTCCGTAGTGTTCCAGGATTTCAGGCTGTATGATTTTCCGCTGGGGGAAAATGCCGCTTCCGGTGTGCAGGTGGATAAGGAAAAGCTCTGGAAAGTGCTTGGGCAGACAGGACTGCGCGAATGCGTGGAAAAAATGCCGGATAAGCAGAATACCCTGCTCGGACACGAAAATGGGGATGGCGTCCTGCTGTCGGGCGGCGAAGCGCAGAAGCTTGCCATTGCCCGGGCATTATATAAGGACGCGCCGTTTATCATTCTGGATGAGCCGACAGCAGCACTGGATCCGTTTGCAGAAGCGGAGGTTTATGAGAACTTCCATACCCTGACGGGAAACAGGACGGCGGTCTATATTTCCCACCGGATGAGCAGCTGCAAATTCTGTGCCGGATAGTTGTGCTCGAAGACGGAAAAATTCTGGAAGAGGGAAACCATGACGGACTTCTTGCAAAAAAAGGAAGATACTATGAGCTTTACCATGCACAGGAGAAATATTACAGGGAATAAATGGCGTTACGGTATAAGCAGGCACTAATTAAGGTATTACTGCGCCGCAAATTTTCTCCACTCCGCATTCCCGTTTGGATATTCAATTTTCTCTTCAGCAAGCAGCAGTTCTCCGGTTACGGCATCAAAATCCACATGTGCAAAATTGCCATTTGGAGATATGCCGATTACTTCAAGAAAAACTTTAACATCATCCGGCGCAGTTACCAGGGATTCACAGGACATTTTGAAATTATATCCGGTTACCCATTCTTCCGGTTTCTTTGGATTTCCTCCCCTTAGTCCAAGCTTTTGGGCCTTTTGTACCGCCTCTTTGCCTGTAAGGCGGATATCCTGCATATCAATGAGCCCCCGGTTTCCATTACTGTCATAATGTTCTGCTGCCAGAATTTTTCCGTTATAAATGATGACACTGACAAAATTGTCTTTTTTGTTTGCGAAATTAACATACCACCACTGCCGTTTTCCGTCACTTCCGGTATTAATATCCGGGGTATCATCATTGTCATAACTGTATACCTGTGTCAGCTGCAGGCCGTCATAATATTTTGCTGCTTCTTTTTTCCCCATGGCAATGGCATCCTCCATGGAAATATTCACAATTTTCTGTGCTGACACCGTTACTTTGCATACCGCTTTTTTATTCGTGCCTCTCACTTTTGCAGTAATAACTGTCTTACCTTTTTTGAGGGCTGTAACTTTTCCTTTTGCGGAAACAGTGGCTACGGCGGAATTACTGCTGGACCAGAGAATGGTTTTTCCTTTTAGCTTTTTCCCTGTGGTCGTTTTTAACCGGATGCTTGTTCCGGCTTTCATTTTACAGGTTGTTTTGTTCAGTGTTATCGAATTCGGAGCCGGCTGCTTTTTGGCTGCTCCGGCACATATACTCTGGGAAAGTGCAATGCATAGTGTAAGTATCAGTACCAGATTTCGTTTCAAAGTTTTCATGTTTTGTACTATGCCGCAGGCGTGGTACCATTTGTGACGCGCTTTTCTGCGGCACAAATAAAGATTGAAAAATTACCTGCAGCCCTTTTCCTTTCCTGCATCTTATTATTTTTCAATCTTCCCCCTCTAAATCTTAGCTTTAAACCGGTCATAATGCAGCGGCGCAATATCCACATCCGTACTTCCGGTCAGCA
>CAYNOE010000128.1:0-8411 GCA_964398745.1 uncultured Lachnobacterium sp. | reverse complement strand
CGGTACCGGAATAGGCGATAATGCATCACGTTATCAATACAACGTTGAACAATTTGGTAATTATGGCATTTTTCTTAAACGTCCAACCCAATTAAATAAGGGTTTTGATTTTACTGTAAATATTGACGGACTTTTTTTCAAAAGAAATCGTAGATATTCTAATCCCAGCCACCAAGATATTATAGACGCTTTAACAGATTGTAAAATCAATTTTCCTCGCATTTACTCTACCATCGCACAAAAACTACAGCAAATTTACGATTGCCACCCTATATCTCTTACTCCGTCTGGTGCTGCTTTCTGTGATTATGCCGGCAATGAACATCCTATTGAAATCATCTTATTAGCTGTGAAATGGTTATTCATGGAACAAGATTGTGCATATTGGAATTATTCTGGGCGTGCCATGTTTTATAGTGTACTGCAAAAAAATGAGTTAATTTAGTACTTAATACATAGCAAGAGAGTTCTCTATTCCAAGAGCTCCCTTACTATTTTCGCCTTCCTCTCCCCACATCTCTGACTTTCTCCCCAATCCATTCCATAAACTTCTCCAGCAGATTAATCCCACCAATCACGAACTGTTTCATAAATTCATATGCCTTTTCCAGCTTGTCCTTTATGCTGCAATTCTCCTCCCGCAATATCTGATTCTAATACCTCAGTTCTATCACCTGCTCCTTCAAATAGTCATCTCCAATGTACAAACGATTTATGTTGCAATTGGATTGGCTTTTGCCGTAATCTCCTTTACTTCCAGCCTTACAACAGCAGTACGGGATACAGCGGCGCGGTTATAATCAAAATTCCTGGTTTCATCATGCCTTGCCATAATGATATCATCAATTGCCGACTGTTTCTCTTTTCCCTCCAGAAATTCCGCTGTTGCTTTTCCCATAACAGATTTATAGCGCATCGTAACATCCTTCTGTTTGGCAAGACAGTCTATTTGAAGCGGAATATCCATTTCAAAAGAACACTCTGGATTTTTGCGCAGCATTTCATATTTTTTGCCCGCCATGGCACCATGTATATAGAGGAAAAGCTGCCCGTCAATCAACCGGTATGCAAAATTCACCGGAACAATATAGGGATAATTTCCATCCGCCAGTCCGATCCGGACAATTTCGCACTCATCAACAATTTTTATGATTTCTGCAAATTCCGTGATTTCACGGTCTTTTCTTCTCATAAGACATCCTCCCTGAAACGGATTTATTTTAAGTAACTATTCCAGATTTATCTTTCTGTCCTTATAATAGTACTCTTTATCGTGCTCGTTAATCTCCCGCATGACCCTGCAGGGATTTCCGACAGCAACAACATTTGCAGGAATATCTTTTGTCACCACGCTTCCTGCTCCGATGACCGTGTTATCGCCAATTGTAACTCCCGGCATAATGATTGCACCTGCGCCAAGCCAGCAGTTTCTGCCGATATGAACCGGCATATTAAACTGGTATACCTTCTCCCTAAGCTCCGGCCAAACCGGGTGTCCGGCCGTGGCAATCGTCACATTGGGGCCAATCATGGTATAATCGCCGATATAGATGTGGGTGTCGTCCACACAGGTCAGGTGATAATTGGCATAAACCATATTTCCGAAATGACAGTGATGCCCTCCAAAATTTGCGTAAAAAGGGGCTTCAATATACACGCCCTCACCGCAGTCGCCAAGCATATCCTTTAACATTTCCGCCCTTTTCTGCGATTCAGAAGGTTTCGTCAGATTGTATTCGCACAGCTTGTCCTGATAAACAACCTGCTCCTTCATAATTTCTTCATCCCCCGGAAGATAAAGTTCTCCCGTATGCATTTTTTCTTTCATTTCACTCATTTTATTTACCTCTTATACCACCTTTATTTCGGCGCATTCTTCTCCTTGCGCTTCTGTTTCTGTTCATACATACTCTGATCGGCAAGAGAAAGATAATTATCCAGCAATTCTCCAACGCCTGTATGTGTCAGCTGGACACCCATGCTGACAGAAATACGGTCCTCCGCAAGCGTCTCTTGAACCCGCTGCACATACGCATCTGCTTTTGCCGGCGTTGCATGCGGGAAAAAGATGACAAACTCATCTCCTCCATAACGGCAGGCGTATCCATTCTCCGGGCACTCTTCCTGCAGCACTTTCGCAATCCTGATCAACACCTTGTCCCCGAACTCATGTCCGAAATTATCATTGATCGACTTGAAGTTATCCGCATCCACAAAGATCAGGGCACATACTGTCCCTTCTCTGCTATATCTGGTAAATTCGTCACGAATCATCTCCGTATAGGCAATACGGTTATAAATACCGGTCAGCGGATCCCTGTTATAGAGAGCCTGAAGCCTTTTCAACGCATTCTCCAGCTGTTTCTGCTTAAACTGCGTCTCCATTTTCCTGACAATTGTACAATGAATATCATAATAATATGGATTGTCATACAGAAATCTGCCATTTTTCATAATAATATATCCCACAGCCTGTTCACGGAAATGAATCGGCGTATACATATAAGCATTACCGCTGCCATTCTCCTCCAGATGACGGTTCAGTTCTGCTACATCCCGAATTGAAGTCCTCTCATGGTCTTCAAAACCGGCTACCACTACAAGATTATCCCAATCATACCCTTCCATAGGAAAAACCGTTTCAACATCTCCCTCGTAAAGTTTTCGATCCACCACAATATAGAAGCCATCACATCGCAGTTTTTCAAAATAGGCAACGATACACTCAAAAATATCCTCAAACTTGTCATGGAATGCCATCTCCGCCTCCAGCTCAACCAGAAGCACATCATCCGCATACTTTACAACACCGTTTATAATCTGGTTCTTAACATACTCACGATAGTCCACCAGACCGCTGTTCGGGCAGCCGCAGCTCTCCCCGTAAATACATTCAGCTGTAACAAAAGTGTGCTGCGGCACTTCCTTCCCTGCCCACAAACCAATCAGCACATCCACGCACATTCCACCAATCTTCTCCCGATTCTGGGAAACAGTAGTAATTTGTGGGCGAAAGTAAGATGCCTTATCAAGATTGTCAAACCCCGTTACCAAAAAGTCATCCGGCACATGATATCCCCGTTTTTCCGCCTCCGCGCACAAACCTGCCGCAATGTTGTCATTCGCGCAGACAAAAACAGCCGGCAGCCTGCGTTTTTCTTCATCAAATTCCTTCATATAACGCACGCCTGTGCTGTAATCATAATCTCCATACAGAATCGGATTTTCTTCCAGACTTAATCCAAACTGCTCCATGCATTCCTTATATGCCTTCGCCCTGTGCAGGCTGCCGAACGCAGTCTCCGGTCCTCCTGCAAAGACAAAGCTCCGGCAGCCGTGCACCTCGTACAGATGGTGAACCAGTTCCCGGATCGGAGCTTCATTGTCCTCCCCAACATAATAGAAACCGTCCACATCATAATCTATCGTGACTACCGGCACGCCGCTTTCGCGCAGTCTCCGGATGATTTTTTCCCTTTGTTCATCCTCAATAATATTGCTGCAGTCCAGTACGATTCCGTCAAAAGAGGACAAATCAGGCAAATTATAAATGTTATACTCTCCTATATTATGAAACGCATCCCTGCTCCAATTGCCATACGAATTATACTGATAAAGCGCCGCATCCACTCTAAGTTCCCTAATCCGGTTCATAATGCCCTCCACCCATGCATAGGTGATCAGACGGCGCCATCCATCTGAAATCAATGCTATCTTCTTCATATAGTTTCCCTCTCCTGTCTGAATATCAGCTTTTTCATTCTGCATATCAAATTTTCACCATCAGCAATTTCTGCCGTATCTATTCAGTACCTTCATAGATACGATGTAAAACAGTTATTTCCTGCTTTTAATCTATCATACTTTTTTCTCGGTTTCAACGGAATAATTAGTGTCTTACTTTAACCCCTTTTCTTTATTTTGAATATTATGCCTGTATATTACAAACCCAGGCACCGCAGTCAGAAATTCTGTTACCGGATAAGCAAGCCATACACCTGTCATCTTCCACACACTGGACAGGAAAAATGCCATTGGAATAATAAGAACCAGACCTCTTAAAACCGTAAGAATATGGGCAGGCAGAGCCTTTTCCACCGAAGTGAAAAATGTCGCCAGAATCATATTGTATCCAACGAATGGCGTAGATATAAAATATAATTTTAACCCGGAAACGGCAATCTGCTGCAACTGCATGTTATTTTCGCTGTTGAAAACACTGGTTACCGGCTGTGCAAACACAAAAATAAAAAGATAAACAATAACCGATACTGACAGCATGGTTGTCATGGCATAACGCAATACTGTATTTGCCTGTCTGTTGTTTCCAGCGCCGTAAAAGGCGCTGACAAGTGGCTGGATGCCCTGTGCAATGCCTGTATACACTGCAACAATGACCAGTGATATATTTGCCACCACGCCATAAGCGGCGACTCCTGTATTTCCCTCTAACTTCAGTATAATTGCATTAAAAGTTATCATAACGATTCCTGAAGAAAGCTGGGCAACGAAAGAGGGGAACCCCAGTGACAGTTCCTGCATGACAATATCTTTTTTTATTTTCGTCTTTATGAAATGAAATGTATTTTTTCTGCCCGCCCAGTGGGGAAGCATCATAATAATACTGATAACCGGCGATAATCCCGTAGCAAAAACAGCCCCGAAAATCCCCATATTCATTGGAAAAATAAAAATGTAATCCAGTACAATATTGGAAAAGCTCCCAATCAGCATTGCTGTCATGGAAAGCTGCGGACTGCCGTCATTTCTGACAAAGCAAAGCAATACATCATTTAAAATAAATGCAGGCGCAAAAAACAGCAGCCAGCGCAGATATACATTTGTCATATCAATTACGTCTTCATCCGCTCCCAGAAAAAGCGCCAGCTGATTGGAAAATATGATAGCACTCAAAACAAATATTACTGAAAAAACCAGGGCAAGACCGATTGTATGCGTATAAATCCGGTTCACCTCTTCACTTCTGCCCTGACTTTTACAGACTGAGAATTTTGTTGCCCCGCCCATACCAAGCATAAGCCCTGTTCCATGAATAAAATTATATACGGGAATGGCAAGATTTAAAGCGGTAAGACCGTTTGCCCCCAGCCCCTTTGATACAAAAAATGTATCCGCCAGAATATAACAGGACACTCCCAGTGTCCCTAAAACACTTAAAATTGTATAATGGGCAAAATCCCTCTTGCATGACTGCTGCATATATGTATCCTTCTTTCCTATGATATAAAAAATAGCATCAGAACTTCCTGTCTTCTAAGGCCTAACGACAGGAAGCCTGATGCTTAACTCCTTACCCGGCGGCAAGGAAGTATCTTCTTTTATTTCTTCAATTCAGTTTGCAGTATCTATTATCTTATAACATCTTATCATGGAAACTGTTTAAAAACAATCCCGTATTTTTTTGTATACCGCTTTGCACCTGCTGCCAAACGAGCGTTTTACAACCCTGAAAATTCCCCACATGCCCGATTCCACGTCCCATTTAAAGCTGCCTGAGCGGTAGAGGTAATCTCCCGGACATCCGGCTCCATCCTTAAGTTCAATATCAAACTTATTGCCGATGCTGACGCCGCCCTGCAGGGGAATAATTCTGGAAAATGGATCCTGTCTTTGTTCCCTCCACAGATGGTCATGGATTGCAATGGACGTATTCCTTGGTTTGTCTGCAGGCATCATGGTTCGAAAGACTACCCTGTCTCCCGGATATGCTTTCCACACCGGAGTTGCCGGATCACCGTGTACCTTGCTGCTGAAAACCTTCCATGTTCTGGAATCTTTTGCAAGCCGGTTGGCAAATCTCTCAGAAGCATAATTGTATCCTTTTTCTCCTGTGTCCTCCGCATCTGCCGGCTCACCGTCATTTTCCTCCGCAGTTTTTATCAGGTTTCCCCCTGCGTCAAGCAGACGGATTCCGTTCTGGATAAACAGGACATATTCCCGGAAGCTTTCTTCTCCCGGTGCTGTAATCACTGCCTGTTCCGCAAAGCTGTCTGTTTTTCTGGTAAAATTCCGGTACCATACAGCTCCCGGCGGTTCTACAATTACCGCTCCGAAAAGTCCATGGTAACGGTGGTTTCGCATATCCCCAAAGGACTGTATGATGCAGGCCCCGTATTCCCTGTCTGCATGCCAAAGATAGCGTTTGCTCTCACCAGGCCCTGCCGTCTGCTCCATTTCGTTATACCCCACATTGATGCCGGAATCACGAACCGGATCATACTCAAGAAACTGCGGGTTCAAAGAAACCCTCATGGACGGGGTGTGCTCTTTATCCAGCGGAACTTCCGGATAAGGAAAGTAAGGAATAGGATGCTGCGGATTCCATGCATTATGCAGTGTAACCTCTATCCAGTCGCCGGCATTTGCCCTGAGAATCAAAGGCTTCGGCATACATTTTCCCGCCAGTACATTATCCACATCCTCCAGAGGCACAAATACCAGACCGTCCGGATCATGGTCCCCATAGCGGTTTTAAACCAGCTTCTTCTGTACCGCCACAACCTCATAACGCCTGACGACATCATCCTTTGCCGGGCATGGCGGAAGGGGATGGATCATGTTTTTTCCACTGCATAATGGTTTTAAATGCTTCCTGTATCTTTTGTGTACACGTATGATTCCCCACAGCCCAAGCCATGCATCGTCAATTCCCCCGAAATAATAAAGGTAGTCTCCGGCGCCGTACTTTTCGGTCACATTCAGGTTAAACGCCTCCGATACTCCGAGTGTCTGGGAAGCAGCCAGCGGAGACTTCTGGTCTGCCGGTTCTTTTCTCCATGACATTCCCGTAATGTTAAGGGAATGCTGTTCCTCATGCGCCCCGTCAATCAGGCGGATCATCAGTTCGTCTCCCGGATAGGTTTCCAGAAGCGGCGTTGCCGGATCTCCATGTACAAAGGAACTGAACAGATATGCCGGATCCTCTTTTTTCCGGAGCCTCTCCCGCATCGGCTCTGCCCGGTAGTTAATCCCCATAACACCCGGATCGTCATGCGAACCCGGAACTTCAGGCGGATTTAACGGCTTTCCCTTTCTGTCAAACAGAAGGGCAAAATCATGGACAAACAAAGCAAATTCCCGGAAAGATGTTCCGTCCTTTCTGCGGATGACGGCCTGTGTCCCAAAATGCAGTTCTTTTCCGGTTTGCGGACTGTGGAACGTTGCGCCTGCCTCTTCGATAATCAATGCTCCGAACAGTCCGTGCTGCTGGTGGACATTCGCAAACAGGTGGTCGTGGAAAAATACCGTCCGAAGCTCCTCGTTTGCAAAAAAACGCTCCACCAATGTTTCACATTTTCTTGCACCTGCAATATTGTTCCAGCCGTTTGCTGATCCGTCTGAAACAATGGTATCAAATTTTACCAGGTGCAGGTGATGCCCCACAATATCTGTTTTCGTCCGAAGCTGGAACGGGCTTTCCTCAATAAATTCCGGCAGAAGGTTTGTGGTACGAAGCTCAATACAGTCCCCGGCATTTGCACGGATAACAAGAGGCTCCACTTTAATTTCCTGTCTTTCCACTTTACGGATATAACAGTCCAGTCCCCCGTGACGCTCCAGTTCTTCCTTGAGAACGAAAAAACGTCCCTGCGGGTCATGCCAGCCATAACGGTTGTAGGTAACCTTTGCCTGGACCATGGCAATCTCAAATACCTTTACATTTTCATCTGCATGGCATGGGCAGGTATCTGTATATAATGCACCAGGTACTTCATTTTCCATAAAATTGGCCCGCTCCAGTGCGGTTGGCTGTCTGGTTGGCTCTCCGTCCGGGCGCAGTACGCCAAGCGGCGGCTGCAGCGGTTTTTCACCGAACTCTCCCTCTATAAAATTCGGATAACCCGGATGCATTTCATCCTTCTCCGGTGGACGTTCCCTGTCTTTTAACGGCAGAAGCGGACGAATAGGCGTCCCGTCAGGAAGTTTTCCGGTTCCGTCCTGAAGCCTGTCGTAAATCCTCCACAGGGTCCACATGCCATCAATAAAATGCGGATAGAGATGACAGTGGAATATGACATCTCCAATCACCCCGTTCAGGCTTCCTGCCCCGTATAAAATATCCAGCGTATAACATTCCTGCGGACTGATGGTAATGGAATCCAGAATCGTTGAAACCGGATTCTCCGCCTCCAGCCTCCACTGATGGTTGTGCAGGTGAAAAACATGGGTTTCCTTCACTCCTCCATGAAACAGCCGGATTTTTGACGGATCACCGACATAAGCGAAAAGTACAGGCGGCGCCGGATCCCCGTATACCCATGAACTCATGGACACATCCTCTCCGGGATCCGCCATATCATTGAACAAAAATGCCCCCTCTGTGTCAGCATACCATGTATACCAGATTTCCCCGTCTGTGGTACTGTCCGCATTGCAGCCTACACTGCTTC
>CAYNOE010000127.1:825-8449 GCA_964398745.1 uncultured Lachnobacterium sp. | reverse complement strand
AGCACGACTGGTCGTGCGGTTTTGCGAATGTACGGGGCGGGGTTCTGAATAGTTAAAACGGAAGTTTCAAAGGGGGGTAAAAAGGGAGAGGAGGTATACGCATATGAAGTCCGGGAAAACAATCGAGGAATTTAAGAAACTGAATGGAATCGGAACAGAAGACATCATGGCATTGTTTGAGGCAGTTACGCAGGCGTTTCCGATTATTGCACTGGGAAATCTGACGAAGGATACATATACACTGATACGGAAAGCCGGATTTATGGGAAAGGAAATTGTTTCCAGGGGCAGTTACGACGACCTGATCAATTACGGGATAGATAATATCCATCCCAGCTACCAGAAACTGTATCTGGACAGTTTTTCCAGGGAAAAGCTTTTGCACCAGTTTGAGCAGGGCAGATATGAGGTCGGTGCAAAACTGTACCAGAAAAACTGGGATAAGCAGTACCAGTGGGGTTATACCCATGCCATCCGCATACATGGCCAGGACGGGGACATCTGTGAAATCAGCCTTGGCAGGATACTGGATGATGTGTATGAAAAAAAAAATCAAAACGGCCGGAAGAAGAGCAGGGCGGCATCAGGACCGGAAGAACACTGGAGGAGCTGGAGGAACTGACCGGGATTAGAAACGAAGAGGTAATGGCGGTTTTGGAGGCTGTCATACAGACCTATCCGATGATTGTTCTGGCAAACTTGTCAAGAAATGTCTATACCATGTTAAAGGATGACGGTTTTCTGGCAGGAATGGTTACACCGACAGGACGTTATGACGACCTTATTGACTTCGGGGTTGAAAATATCCATCCGAATTACAAAAGTGTCTTTACCAATAATTTTGCGAGGGGACATCTTCTGTACCAGTTCGGGCAGGGCAAACGCGAGGTCTATGCAAAGATTTACCAGAAAGGGAGAAATAACTGTTACCAGTGGGTATCCACCCATGTAATCCGTGTGCAGGACAGGGACGGGGATATCTGTGAAATCTGCATTAACCGGATTCTGGATGAAGTACAAAAAAGCGGGGAACGAATTGGAAGGGATTATTATTAATTATGAGTTACGCAGACCGGGTTTTTGTCAGCATGTGTACTGACATACTTGAAAATGGAACGAGTACGGAAGGAGAAAAGGTCCGCCCGCACTGGGAGGACGGCACAAGCGCCTATACGATTAAAAAATTCGGTGTGGTAAACCGGTATGACCTTTCAAAGGAGTTTCCGGCCATTACGCTCCGGAAAACGGCAGTAAAAACCTGCACCGAGGAAATACTCTGGATCTGGCAGAGAAAGTCAAACAACATTCATGAGTTAAACAGTACAATCTGGGATGAATGGGCGGACGAAAGCGGTTCCATTGGAAAGGCCTACGGCTACCAGCTGGCAAAAAAGCACCAGTACAGGGAGGGCATGATGGATCAGGTGGACCGGGTAATTTACGATTTAAAGCACAACCCGTTCAGCCGCCGGATTCTTACCAATATGTATGTACATGAAGACCTGCATGAAATGAACCTGTATCCGTGCGCATACAGCATGACTTTTAATGTAACCGAGCAGCCGGGGGAGGAGAAGCTGGTATTAAACGCAGTGTTAAACCAGAGGTCGCAGGACGTGCTGACGGCGAATAACTGGAATGTCTGCCAGTATGCTGTGCTTCTTCATATGCTGGCGCAGGTCTGTGACATGAAACCCGGAGAGCTTTTGCATGTCATTGCGGATGCGCATATATACGACCGGCATGTGCCGCTTATAAAGGAACTGATTTCACGTCCGCAGTATCCGGCGCCGAAATTCTGGCTGAATCCGGAAATTAAAGATTTCTATGCGTTTACGCCGGATGATGTGAAGGTGACAGACTATGAGACCGGACCGCAGATAAAAAATATTCCGGTTGCGGTATAGGAGGCAGGAATGAATATTATTGCAGCAGTAGACAAAAACTGGGCGATTGGCAAGGACAACAAACTTCTGGTCAGGATTCCTTCTGACCAGAAATTTTTCAGGGAGACTACAATGGGAAAAGTGGTCGTCATGGGAAGAAAGACGTTTGAAAGCCTGCCGGGCGGACTTCCCTTAAAAGACCGGACGAATATAATACTGACACGGGACAAAAGCTATAGGGTCAAAGGTGCGACAGTCATGAATTCCATTGCACAGCTTAAGATTGAACTCAGAAAGTATGACAGTGGGGATATCTATGTTATTGGCGGCGAAAAGATTTACAGACAGCTTCTGGATTACTGCGATGTGGCACATATTACAAAAATAAATTATTCATATGATGCAGACGCATATTTCCCTGATCTGGACAAAAATCCGGAGTGGCAGATTACCGCAGACAGTGAAGAACAGACTTATTTTGATCTGGAATTTTATTTTTATAAATACGAACGGACCGGGCACAGATTACCAGAATAATGGAGCATTTGGGAGGATTTACCATTATGGACATCACAGGAAGAAAATTATTTGTAAAAGCGTTGCAGGAAGAGGGCGTTGATACAATTTTTGGCTATCCGGGCGGAATGGTTATGGATTTGTTTGATGAATTATATAAAACGGATTTGTTTCATCTGGTGCTGCCAAGGCATGAGCAGGGGCTGATTCACGAGGCGGAGGGGTATGCAAAATCCACCGGGAAAGCCGGGGTGTGCCTTGTGACCAGCGGACCGGGTGCAACCAATATTGTGACAGGGCTTGCGGATGCGCATTATGACAGCGTTCCGCTTGTCTGTTTTACCGGGCAGGTGTCGCTCGGCCTGATTGGAAATGATGCATTCCAGGAAGTGGATATTGTAGGCATGACCAGAAGTGTTACAAAATACGGTGTGACGGTGAGGAAGCGTGCGGATCTTGGCAAAATCATAAAAATGGCATTTTATATTGCACAGAGCGGAAAGCCGGGACCGGTTTTAATTGATATCCCAAAGGATATCCAGAGTGCATCCGGCTCTGCAATTTATCCGGCGCATGTGGATATCAGGGGATATAAGCCGGTCAGTGACGGCGTGCATATCGGGCAGTTAAAACGTGCATACAAGCTTTTAAAATCAGCAAAAAGACCATTAATCCTTGCAGGCGGCGGCGTGAATATTTCACATGCAAATGAGCTTTTGCAGCAGTTTGCGGAAAAACTGCGCGTACCGGTTGTTACCACGATCATGGGAAAAGGCGCAATACCTACCACTCATCCGCTGTATGTGGGCAATTCCGGTATGCATGGAAAGTATGCCGCGAATCTTGCGGTAGCGAACTGCGATGTGCTTTTTTCCATTGGTACGCGGTTTAACGACCGCATTACGGGAGACCTGAATGAATTTGCACCGAAGGCAAAAATCGTGCATATTGACATAGATACGGCGTCCATTTCGAGAAATGTCGTGGTGGATGTACCTGTGGTTTCCGATGCGAAGGTGGCTCTGGAAAAGCTGCTGGAGTGGGCGGAACCGAAAAAAACCGCGGAATGGCAGAAGCAGATTAAACTCTGGGATGAGGAAAATCCGTTGGTGATGTCAGGGGATAAAGGCTTAAGCCCGCAGTGCATCATGAACCGGATCAATAAGGAATTTCCGCACAGTATTTATGTTACGGACGTTGGACAGCACCAGATGTGGGCAACACAGTTTCTGGAACTGGACGAAGGCAGCCAGATGCTGACTTCCGGCGGGTTTGGGACAATGGGATTCGGGTTTCCGGCAGCAATTGGTGCAAAGATTGCAAATCCGGACAAACAGGTGGTCTGCATTACGGGTGACGGCGGTTTTCAGATGAATATCCAGGAACTGGCGACGGCTGTTACGGAAAAGACACCGGTAGTTGTCTGTGTGTTAAATAATTTTTACCTTGGCATGGTACGGCAGCAGCAGGAACTTTTTTACGGAAAGCGTTACAGCGCAACCTGCCTTTGTAAAAATGCGGCGGACCTGCCAAAATACAAAGGTGTTAAGGATGAGGTGCCAGAGTATGCACCGGATTTTGTCCGGCTTGCGGAAAGCTATGGCGCATACGGAATCCGCGTCAGAACCGAAGAGGAGATGGAAGGGGCGTTTGCCATGGCAAAAACCCACACGGATGTTCCGACCATTATAGAATTTCTGATTGCAACCGAGGAACTGGTGCTTCCAATGGTTAAGGGCGGAAATCCGATCAGTGAGATGATATTAAAATAGGACCGCCTCCCCATACATAAGTGAAAATGGCTGCGCAGGTTCTGAATTGATATGATACCAGGAGGAAATAAAATGTCTGAAATGAAAAACCGCTGGATTGCATTGTATGTGGAAAACCAGGTGGGTGTGCTGGCAAAGGTTTCCGGGCTTTTTTCTGCGAAATCCTATAATTTACAGTCGCTTACTGTCGGCACGACAGAAGATGAGTCGGTTTCCCGCATGACAATCTGTGTGACAAGCGATGATATTACATTTGAACAGATTAAAAAACAGTTAAACTGTATGGTGGAAGTAATCAAGGTAATCGACCTTACGGATGTGCCGCTTCATATGAAAGAGATTCTGTTTGCCAAAATCATGCAGGTGGATGCGGCGCAGATTAATGAAATTTTCCAGATTGCACAAGTGTTTCAGGCAGATGTGGTGGATATGGGAAGCGACAGTGTGATGCTCGAATGCAAGCTGACCGAGCGGCGCAACAATGAACTGATTGCACTGCTAAAATCCAAGTTTAAAAGGATTTCCATTGTAAGGGGCGGTGCCGTGGCAATCGAAACCATCAGTACTGGATGCAGATAGTAACACCCACCCCGTAAGGGGTGGGTGTTACCTACGTACATCGCTTCCGCGCCAGCGGAACTTTTGATGCGATGTGCTCCTTTTCCCGTAAGGGGTGGGTGTTACCTACGTACATCGCTTCCGCGCCAGCGGAACTTTTGATGCGATGTGCTCCTTTTCCCGTAAGGGGTGGGTGTTACAGACATCGCTTCCGCGCCAGCGGAACTTTTAATGCGATGTCGTACCCTGAAAGGGTATGACCTGGATGTGCTCCTTTGCGTTTGTTTTTATCTGGCAAGTACATCCAGAATTTCCCCGATATACATGGTATGCATATCCTTGTCGCTATACCATTTTTGCATGATCTGCGCATCAGTAAAGGTATCCTCCGTAATTGGCACTGCCGCCATTTTTTGGCACAGCAGTACAAGGTTTGCCTCATCCGGATACGGGATGCTGTGGCAGAATGCAGGGGTTAAGGCGGCTGCATGGAACTTGTCACCATCGCGTCCGCTGTGGCTGCCGCAGTAATTTAACGATTCGCGGTATTCTTCATTCAAAAAGGACATGGAAAATAACTCCCCTTTGTCCAAAAATTCTTTTGTATAGCGGGAATCGCGGATAAAAATGTAAACGACATTTTTGCCCCAGAGAACGCCGAGTCCTCCCCAGCTTACGGTCATGGTGTTGTACTTTTTTTTATCTCCGGCGGTAATTAACGCCCATTCTTTTCCAATTTTTGTAAACGGGTTCATCTGTAAAAGGTCAACTGGATATGGCTGGAATTTATGCATGGATTATACCTCCTTCGTTATTTCTCCAATATCATTTTATTATATTCACCCTTATTATAACAATGTAATCTTTTTCTCGCAAGATAAATCAGAATGCTTATACTGTAAAATCGTAACTATTCGTAACTATTCAGTAGAAGGATGAATAGTTACGGAATCTTTTTTTCGCTGGATGCATAGAATGCATATGAAAAGAAAAAAGGAAGTCTGTATGGATCAGCAGCAGAATGTGAACGAAAATATAGATAAAGGAACGCTTCAGATTCATCTCGTCAATGAATCAACAGGGATTCCGATTGAGGGTGCAAGGATTTCAATATCATATACCGGAAACCCGTCGGAAACGATTGAGGAGGTGACTACGGATGATTCCGGAAATACTGAAGAAATTACGCTTGATGCTCCACCGCTGGAGTACTCCATGGAGCCGTCTGAAGAGCAGCCGTATTCGGAGTATACAATCCATGTTCAGGCCCCAGGATATCGTGACATTACGGTTTCGGCGATTGATATCCTCTCTGGGGAAGAAGCTGAACAGGATGTAAGGATGGAGAGTGAGGATACTGCGGGGGACAGGATCGATACCATTGTGATTCCTGCACATACGCTTTATGCGGAATACCCGCCGAAAATTCCGGAGGATGAAATCAAGCCGATGGATGAGAGCGGGGAAATTGTACTAAGCCGGGTTGTGATTCCGGAATATGTTGTAGTGCATGACGGGACACCGGGAGATTATACGGCGGCAAATTATTACATTCGATACCGGGATTACATCAAAAATGTAGCTTCTTCCGAAATCTATGCGACCTGGCCGGATGCAACAATCCGTGCAAACGTTCTTGCCATTATGTCCTTTACCTTAAACAGGGTTTATACGGAATGGTACAGGGGAAAAGGATTTGATTTTACAATTACATCTTCTACTGCATATGACCACAAATTTATGTATGGCAGGAACTTTTTCCAGAGCATTTCAAGAGTAGTGGATGAAATGTTTGAAAACTATCTGTCCCGCCCGAACGTGCGCCAGCCAATTCTGACACAGTACTGTGACGGACAGAGGGTGAGCTGTCCGAACTGGATGTCCCAGTGGGGAAGCAAGTATCTGGGTGACCAGGGGTATTCAGCAATTGAAATCATAAGAAATTATTACGGGAATGATATGTATATTAACAGCGCACAGGGGATTTCCGGGATACCGGCATCCTGGCCGGGGTATGACCTGGGAGTCGGGGCAAGCGGGGAAAAAGTCCGCCAGCTTCAGGAACAGCTTGCGAGAATTTCAAGGGCATATCCCGCGATTCCGACGATTACAGCAGACGGAATTTACGGAAACAGGACAAAGGAGGCGGTACAGAAATTCCAGTCTGTATTCGGGCTTCCGGCAACCGGGGTGGTGGATTATCCGACCTGGTACAAAATATCCGATATTTATGTAGCAGTTTCCCGCATTGCAGAATTAAGATAGGAAATTTGGGAAAGGAGCGGTTCCGGCATGGGAACCGCCCCTTTTATTGGCTGAACGCAATTATTCTTTTGTCCTGTGTAATCTATTTTGATATTTAATTGTATAGATGTAATATGGTTCATTTTTTAAATTCTACAGAAAATACTACAATACCATCTGCGTTTTCCAGGTCATTGAAGTTAAAAACAATATCCTGGTATCGCCTTTTTTCTCCGTCAATATCAACATCTGCATCGTTGCCTAAACCCGTATCCGAAATGTTATTGCCTTTACCGTCAGTACATTCCGCGATATTTCATCTTTTTTCAGTCCTAAACGTTCCAAAATGGGTATCGTGTCTTGTTTAGCTGTTAGCTGTACATTCTCAATCGGCGTCATATAGTCAATCAGATTGTAGCTTTGGAAAATTACGGAAATGTGGTTTCTGCGGTGATATTCCAATCCTTTTGCCGTAATGTTCTCTCCGTTAAATAGGACTTCGCCTTTGGTTGGTGTATCAAGTCCCCCCAAAAGGGACAGCAGCGTTGTCTTACCCGATCCTGACGGACCAAGAACGGCGTATAATTTACCCGCTTCCAGCTCTGCGCTTATGTTTGATAAAATAGATTTTCCCTTTTCGTAAGAATA
>CAYNOE010000127.1:0-815 GCA_964398745.1 uncultured Lachnobacterium sp. | reverse complement strand
CGTCCACTTCATCTTTGACGGGTTCTTTCACTACATAGGGGCTATTGCTCCAATCCACGGAAACATCAAATTTGCCACCCGGGCTCTGCCGAAGATTAAGCTGCGCAGCTTCCGGCGCTTTCCAAATAGAAAGCCCCGTTAAAACAAAGGTCGCCATAATTAGCAGTATGGCGAATAGGAGAATTGTTTTCCCCTGTTTTCGCGTGACGTATAAAAACGCCTTTTTGAAAATACTCATTTTTGTACCTCCATTGAAAGCTGTTCTTCTGAACGCTTTCATAAGAATAGCCCTCCAATATGGAATAAGTATGAAACAAATATGGAATTTAAGCAGACATGAAAAAACTCCCCGGTGAGGGGAGTTCATTCGTGCTTAAAATAGGAATGTGAAACACATTCCCGTCACTTTCACGGTTTCTGGAAAAGTCGGGGCAATAGAAAGGCTCAAACAGACGGGAAATAAGACGGTAACAGCTTTTCCTGCTTTTGTATAGGCGACAGCATTAGCAAGAACATTAGATACCGCCTTACTGAATGAACTAATCGGAAGTGTTATGGTAAAAGTTTCCGGCAAATCAAGGGAAAAAGATATGTTATGTGCCGCTGCCCGCAGAAACTCTCTCAATGGGGACAACAATCGCTTTAGAAAATAAGGGAGAACAGATAACAGAAATCACCATGCTACAAATTCTGCGATAAGTAATGTTGCCATAAACGCACCTCCTTGTTTTAAGTTTACCATGCCAATGTGAAACAAATATGTTTTGCCCCTATTGTGTCACATCGGGGCTGAACGCTCCGTCAGGCTGTAATAA
>CAYNOE010000126.1:5083-8468 GCA_964398745.1 uncultured Lachnobacterium sp. | reverse complement strand
GTCCTTACACAAAAGTACAAAACATATAATGCCAAGAATCACCATTGGGATATCCAAAATCACAAATCCCAAAACCGAATTCGGCACAATCTCATCTGCTTTTTCCACATTCGTAAAAACCGCCAATATACTTGGATTAGCATTATTCACTGCATGCATAATAGCGGCAGGCCAAATAGAACCTGATTTTACCGTGATATATGTAAGGGCAATACCTAAAAAAGTACAGCTAATACACATAATCAAAATTCCCAGCAAGGGAAATCCCGGATAATCCGTATCAAAATTGTGTCCAACGCACGTAAGCGGCGCATGCCATAATCCCCAGATTATCCCGCCAGCCAGAACTGCTTTCTTTGTTCCCATCAGCTTTATAAGTTTTGGCATCATATAACCACGCCATCCGCCTTCTTCACCAAGTGCCGCAAAAGAAATAACAGTTCCCTGCAAAATAGAAATTATGGGTAAAAACACAACCCTGCTCTTTGATATTCCAAGCTGTCTGAAGCCATCAGGATCAAAGAGTCCGGGATAAATCAAAAGAATCAGTGCATGTCCAATTTCAAAATAAATCCATGGTGCAAAAATTGCCAATAAAAAGAAAAGCCACTTTTTATTTTTAAAGCTGATTCCCATCATCATGGAATCCATGCCTGTCATAGCAAAGCCTTCCCCTATAATCATTCGGGTAAGAATATGTGCCAAAAGCGGGGTCAGCATTCCAAGTCCGACAAAACTTTCCAGATTAGGGTCGGAACCGTCCCATCTGTGTCCGGTCAGGATAAAGGCCAAAAATACAGCCCATGCCATGGTAAATGAAAGCGCAAGGTATATCAGCAGTCTTTTTGTTTCTGTTTTTTGATTCAGTCTGTCCATGACTTACCCTCCTTTTGGTATCACCCCTTCGCTACGCTCAGCGGCATGTCATCGGAAGGCATTTTAAAAAATGCTTCGCATTTGCCTTCCTCCTACCAGCAAAATAGCATGTAATGCGGTAGGATCCGTAATACAAAATCATAACAACTAACGGTGATAATGATGACACAATTACCACTTCCATCCTGTACTTTTCACACCATTTTACAAATGCCGCCATATTAACATACCTGTCAACCCACGTCAGGTCACCAAAAAATAAGAACCCGATGATTCCAAATGCAATCAGCATAATAAATGCAACCTTAATAAGCATTGCCTTTTCTTTTCCGAGCAGAATAAACAAAGGAAGTTCAATTGCAGCCAGAAAAAGTGAAAATCCGGCAAATACAGGTATAAATCCGCCCAGCATCTGTGCAGCGTCTGCAATCATTCCCTTTCTGCAAAAAGCCGCGCATGAAACACTCCAGATATAAGATATCGACATAAATACATAGGCTGATACGGCCATAAATATATATTTTGACGCAATATACGCATTTTTACCAAGGGGAAGTGCGCTTATGTATCCTCTTATCTTATTTTTGTCATCAATCTCTACAATCCTTGCAACCCAGCCGTTCATAAGCCCCAGAATTCCAACCATAAACAGCCCCAATGCAATCAGGAAGAAGGCGTCCAAAAGATTCACGGCCTGTCCGTCTTCACTCTCCGCCAGAAATGCTTTTATGTCCGCTGTTCCCGGAAATGCCATGCGAAGCGCAATATAGAAAATGGTCAGCACTGCCAGAAGCCAGGTAAGTTTCACTTTACTGATTCGATTGACAGACACAAAATCCTTATACAATAATCCGCCCATTACACCACACTCCTTTTTCTCTCAGCGATTTTAACGGATACAAAATAAGAAACTGTCATCACAATTATCGCAATAAAAAATAGAACAAAATATTTATATTTTATATAATTTATAAATTCACTAAAAAAATCAAGAGAACCCGAATCCCCCGCCTTCGCAGATGCAAAAATCAGCTTTACTTTTTTAATATTTGCAAGTATCGCTGTTATAAGAATCACCGCCCATGAAACAAGGATTGCATAATCTTCTTTTCCATATCCAAATAAAAAGCAAAAAGCAATCACCAGCGCGCCATAGATACACATCAGACTTGCTGCAGATATAATAATTCCAAAAAAATCTGCAAAAGAAATAATATTTGTCAGTCTTGACAGCACAAAAGAAATCACAATATCCACACTGACGCCTATTCCAAACATAATAAAAACAGTCAGGTATCTGGCCATGACACGTTTATTGGCAGAAAGAGGAAGTGTGGACGAAACAGCTGAAAATCCCGCTTTCCCATCCATTCTGAAAATCGCTGTTACATCTGAAACCATCGCAATCGGAAGAAGCATAAACAAAATAAGCGACAAAGTAGACAAATTTTTTATGTCAATATCTGACAGGTTATTCTCAATCATCATAGTCTGATTGGCATCAGCAATATTGCCAAAACGTGCGCTTAACACAAACATAACTGATAAAACCAGAACGCCCGCCACAGTATATGCAAACAGTATCATTTGTTTTCTAAGACACATCAGGTCTTTTATCATTAATCCTTTCATATGCCCACCTCGCTTATCCGTTAGATATGTCCGGCACGTTTGCATCTGTTACTGACATAGAAAAGCATAATATCTTCCAGTGAAGCTTGTTCGATCACCATTTCAGGGTAAAGTTTTACACATGCGCTCCTGTCATTCACCAAAACTTCAACTCCATAGGTTCCCGGCTGTGCATGTACAATAAAAGACTCTCTGATATCCTTCAATTTATCCTTTTTGCATTTAAGCAAACCATGCTTTTCCATGATATCATCCTTATTGCCTGCAAGAACAATTTTTCCGCCATTAATAAATACAACCTCATCAGCCAGCTTTTCAAGATCTCCTGTGATATGGGATGAAAGCAGGATTGTATGGTCTTCTTCCACAACGAATTCTCTGAATATTTGAAGCATCTCATTTCTGACAATCGGATCAAGACCTGATGTCGGCTCATCCATAATTAGAAGCTTCGCATTATGAGAAAGTGCAACTGCAATCTGAAGCTTCATACGCATACCTCGCGAAAAGCTGCCGCACGGCTTCTTTGCAGGAAGTGAGAAACGTTTCAAAAAATCAAAGAATGCCTCCGCATCCCAGTTTTTATAGATATTTTTCATCATAATATTAATATCTTTTCCCGTCATAAATTCATGGAAGCCCATTTCATCAAACACGACTCCGATATTCTCCCGAAGGCTTGCGCTGTCATTTTTCATATTCTTGCCAAAAACGAATATCTCTCCGGCATCAGCATTTATTACATCCAGTATCAGCTTAATTGTAGTAGTCTTACCGGCACCGTTTTGACCTATAAATCCACACACAGAACCTTCTGGTACTTCAAAGCTGATATTATCAAGTTTAAAATCGCCATAATCTTTTGTAACATTTTTGA
>CAYNOE010000126.1:0-4983 GCA_964398745.1 uncultured Lachnobacterium sp. | reverse complement strand
CTCTAAAATTTCCTGAATAGCAAACATCAAATTTTCCTTAACAATATCGCCATTGATTTTTTTTACAAAGCTGCCTTTTCCCATTATGGAATAAATAAATCCATCCTTTTCCAGATCCTCATATGCTCTTTTTGTCGTGATAATACTAATCTTCAGTTCCTTGGCAAGCACTCTCATTGAAGGCAGCGCATCTCCTTCAATCAGACTTCCAGTCATAATCTGGCTCTTTATCTGTTCTTCTATCTGCTCATAAATAGGAACGCCGGAACTGTTGCTAATAATAATGTCCATAATCATTTCCTTTGCACACGCGCAGTAAAACTTTTGTAAATGAGAAATATCACATCAAACGGCAAAATTATTGTGTATATACATTATATACACTTAACATTAACCTGTCAACATTGATTCCAAATCTATTCCTTGTTTTTTAATACCTCTGCCGGGAGAATCTTATTTATCCTTCTCATCAGAATCGGCATACTTAAGAAATACAGCACAATAATTGTTGCAAACAGCCCCGCATACATCCACCATGAAAAGGTAAGGTTCAGATTGGCAGCTACATTGGATACCAGATAAGGATACAAAGCATCCATCACTGCTTTGGAAACCGGAATACTCACCAATGCACTGACTGCCACTACCGCCAGATTACCGTTCAGATACAGTTTTCGGATTTCTTTTTTCCTGTAACCAAATACCTTCAGCATGGAAATCGAGGAAGCGGAACGGTCCACCATGACTTTCAGCATCAGATACATGACCACAAGGAAAATCAATACAGAAACTGCTGAAAGCATAATAATCATAGGCCACATCAGTTCCACAAACACGTCAGCGCTCTTTTGCACTTCCTCTTTGGAAGATGCAGCGTAAAGCCTGCCGGAATCAATATCCAGTGCGTGATCCGCAAACACAATATTGTAATAATCCTCATTCTCGTCCATCAGTTTTCGCAGACTGTCTATATCCATAAAGACAAACATACCTGCGGAATAAGGTACTGTGTCCTTCACAGTAAATGCATAGCTTCTGTCATTTTCCTCATCTTTCAGAATCAGGTCATCTCCCATTTTTAACCCAAACTTACTTGCCACTGCCTCCGAAATAAGCACATCACTCTGTCCTTCGCTTACCGGCGCTTCAAAATAAGGGTTGTCGTCGTGAATACCAAGCAGTGTCACATCCAGATTGTAGCCGAGCACTTCTTTTTTCAGGGTTACGCCGTAGGCTTCTTCTCCGTCTTCAGGTACGGTTTCCCCTGGATACTTATAAGTATACATATATTCATATTTTGTATCTTTCACAGTATCCTCTCTCACATGCTCACATAATACATAACAGTTCAGACTAATCATACAAACCAGCAGTGCAAACAGCATACCGAAAAATATTGTAAATGCTGTACGCATTTCGCGTAATAACTGCCGGATTTGAAAGGTACGTACAAAGCCAGTCTTTGCCAGCTTAATCTGTCTGCTCTTTGACATCTTCTGTTCCCTGCGGATTAAAGAAAGGGCGGGCTTTTTCAGCTTTCTGTAAATCACAAACAGATTCGTAAGCGCCGCCGCGGCAGGCGGCATCAAAATACCATAAACCAGCAGATACGGTTCATGAAGGACTGAAAAATCCGATACGGAAAAGTAATTGTACACATCCTTCATCTGTTTGCGGACGCCGAAGTTGCTGTAACCCACTGCTGTTCCTATGATGCCGGAAACAAACGTAATGATTACCGGAAGAAACAGATAATGGGCAAGAAGCTCCCTCCGTTTCACGCCAAGGGCATACAGCGTACCGATGACCTCGGATTCCTTTTCAATGGTATGCACCACAAAGACAGAAATCACATAGGCAAACAAAATAATCAGCAGTACCCCTGCAAAAAGCCCCGCCATTTTATTAATAACAACGTCATCTGCGGCGGCTCCTATACGGATATTGTCATCAGCTGCAAGAAACTGTGTCAGCTTGGAAGGCCCTCCTTAAACTCAGCCAGCTTTCCCCCGGTTCTATCCCAGTACTCCTGAAAATACGCATCTCCAACATCCTCTGCCGACAGGCAGAAATCTTGTAATATTTCCTTTAGTTCTTTATCAGTCAGCCTGTCATTTAGCAGATATGCATAGACATATTCTTCCGACTGCAGGCTTTTTACCGTTTCCTTAAGCTCTTCATAGTCCGACAGACTGACAAAACCGGTACCAAACTGTTTACTGTCAACCGCACTGTCCGACAGATTCCTGTAAGGTGCTTCATAATCCGGTGTTGTGCCGATTCCGCATACGGTAAAGCTGCGGTTGCCAATCGTAATCCGGTCTCCTACGGATATGTCATGCTCCTCACAGTAACGCTTCTCCAGAAAGATGTCTCCCTCTTCTTCGGGAAGCTCTCCAAAGTCAGCCTGCACCCTGTCAATTTTTTCCCGGTTGGCAAATACACGAAGAACGGAGCCGTCAGCGATTTCATAGTCCAGATAGAAGTGCGCTTCCACCGTAACCCCTTTTTCTTTTAGTTTCTGCAGCTGGACACTGTCAAGCGGGGCAAACAGACGAAACTGCCCATCCTCTGCGGCCTGCTCTTTCGCCGCGCCGACGCTCCTTACAATAACTGTATCTGCCGCCGCAACCAGGCTGACCACAATATACATACCAAGTACAATCAGCAGTGCAAGCGCCAGATAACGCGCCAGATTTTCCTTTAAGTCCCGGAGGATACGTTTTCTTAGTATTTTCTGCATTTTATAAATCCTCCAGTTCTGCCGCAGGCACTTTCTGCTCATTGCGGTAATTTTTCTTAATCTGTCCGTCCTTTAAAAAGATGACCTGATCCACCATGTTCTTAATTGAAGTGTTGTGCGTGACAATGAGCATGGTTGTTTTGTATTTCCGGTTGACCTCCTCCAGCAGTACAAGAATATCTCTGGATGTCGCGGAATCCAGCGCCCCTGTCGGCTCGTCGCACAAAAGCAGCTTCGGATTCTTTATCAGCGCCCTTGTAATCACACACCGCTGCTGCTGTCCGCCCGAAAGCTGGGAAGGAAATTTATTCTGGTGCTCGGTCAGTCCCAGTGTCTCCAAAAGCTCAGAAAGCTTCAGCGGCTGCGGGGAAAGATATTCACACACCTGAATATTTTCCTTTACCGTCAGATTCGGCACAAGATTATAAAACTGAAATATAAATCCCAGATTTTCCCGTCTGTAATCCGAAAGCTTTTCCTGCGACAGACCGCAGATTTCCTTTCCATCCGCCTTAATCGAACCTGAGTCAGTTAAATCCAGCCCGCCGATACAGTTTAAAAGCGTTGATTTTCCGGAACCGCTCGTTCCTTGTATGACGCACATATCACCCTTTTCCACTGATACCGAAATTCCTTTCAGTGCCTCCATAAAGCTGCCGCCTTCTCCATAGCTTTTCTTTACATTGTTTGTTTCCAGATACATATTCTTTTCCTCCATCATTTTTATATACATAACACTGTTATGTTCTTTGCCTTATGAAAGGCTACATGATTTGGCGTCACATAGCCTTTCCTGTTACCATATTCTATCTGTCACGGAACATTCTTCCTGTCCAGCCTGCAATAACCTGCCCAGCCTGCAATAAGAAAATAGATAATCTGCTGCATATTTCCCATCGCCTCTTTTTCATCTTCCACATAGGTAAGCAGATGTACAAACGCATCAATCTGCATATGCGCCATCCAATGCTGAAAATACCGATCTGGAACAGGAATACCTGCCTTTTCACAAATCTGTTCCATCAGCATATTATAATGGTTCTCAAAAATCTCTACAAAGCGGTCAGTAATATTTTCGTATGCACTTCCCTGGCTTTTGGTCAGTAAAATCAATATTATATCATAATGCTGGTAAAGATAATGCAAAATCTCTTTTGCAGCTTTGATATCCTCCGAAACATCTCCCTCCATCGCAGTCTGCGCATTCGTATCAATCTCCATGCGAAAATGCAATGAAATCTGCTCCATCAGCCCGTTCAGCGTATCCTCCACCAGTGAAGAAAGCAAATCCTCTTTGTTTTCAAAGAAAAAATACAGTGCTCCTGTCGTCACATCTGCCTTTTTGCATATGCTCCGCAGGGAGGTTTTCATATAGCCCTTTTCTAAAAACTCCTGCTTTGCACATGCAAGCAGCCTTTCCTTTGTTGCCTTATCCCCAGGCACACAACTCCCTCCATTCTATAACATAACACTGTTATCTTATATTTCTCATATTAGCAAAAAGTTCCACAAATGTCAAGCTAGCTCCTGCTGCAAATCAAAAATAACACTTTCATAGTCTTTTACATAGTACCGTATATTTTTACGTCCTTTTTGAATAATGGTGTGCCCCTCTGCTTCTAACTTTTCTTTCTGTGCTTCAACACCACCGGGATATTTTGCATTTAGTTTCCCATTCGCTTTCAGCGTTCTCCAATAAGGCGTTTCATCATTAGAACGCTGATAACTCGCCCACGCTACGATAGAAACAAAAATTCCTGCTGTAATAGGTTCTGTAAAATCTGCACCACTTAGTTCTGCAAAATATTCTCGGATTTTTCCAACGGTAATTACTTTACCATAAGGAATTTTTTTCATCACTTTGTCATAATCAATTGGCGGAGCAAAATACATTTTACATCCACCATATTTCTCAATACTTTTCTGATCTGTAATAGTTTGAAATTTGGGCATATCCTTATTGTCATGTAACATAGCATTAAAATCTTTTTTAATTTCATTTGCCATATTGACCACCTCCTGCTCTAAGGATAATTTATTTACCACTTCTATGCAATGAGACTGTTTGAAAAAAGTCCGCAATATTTAATTCATCGTAATAATGTTCTTTATCAGCTTACATTTGTCCTATTTCTATGCTTTTCATTCTACTTTTACCTGCTTTTTGTCACTTTCTCTGCCGGAAAACTAAATATTTTATAAATCCTGTTTTTTCTTTTGATTCTATTATACAGAGCAAT
>CAYNOE010000125.1:0-8653 GCA_964398745.1 uncultured Lachnobacterium sp. | reverse complement strand
GAGTGAATCCGGCTCTTTGCCGTAGGCAAACTCTAAATAGCCGGATTCAGTAACTATTCGGCAGAAGGCTGAATAGTTACTATTTCGCTAAATTTCGTAAAAGCTATCCTTGTATTTTACAGCTTTTTCATATATAATGGCAATTAAGTATACGATTAAGCAGGTGCAGTTACGATGGAGAGAGCATGGAAAAAAAGCAGGGTATCAATTACAGAAGAATGATCAGGTGCGGTTATCTGCTGGGTATGGCGGTGATGGCCGGGCTGGTGCTGGCTGTTCTCGTGGGGCGGCAGATGCCGCAGGAAATGGGACAGACAGATACTTTTTTTCTGACAGACCATGCATGGACGCTTGATGCCGGCGGAAGCCGGCCGGCGGAGCTGGATAGTCTGTCAAAATATTATAAAAAAGGCAGCAGGGTGTTATCAATTTATTATACCCTGCCAGAAACAGATGACAGAATGAGTCTTGTTTACCGCAGCAAGGACGTTTATACAAAGATTCTGGTAAACGGACAAATCATTTATGAAACGAAAAAACCTGAGTCCCCGTTTTACAACAAATCACCGGGAAATATATGGAATACTGTGGAACTGAAGCGGGAATACTCCGAAAAAACAATTGAGATGCAGGTGGAGTATGTGTATAATACCGGTACCGTGACCGTTGACCACGTCTGTTTAGGACATGAGGCAGCCGTTATTACCAGTCTGGTCAGAAAAAAGACAGGCGCTCTTTTGGTCAGTGTCCTGATGATTTTTGCAGGACTGTTTATGATTGTTATGGATGCAGTCCCGAAAAAGAATGAGAAAATCAGCCATGGAATTTTATATATGGGGATTTATTCGCTGGATATGGGGCTGTGGAGCCTGCTGGAAACGAATGTTGTCCAGTTTTTTGTGGCGGATGCGCGTTTCCTGCAGCTTCTGGACAATATTCTTATGGTGGTCGGGGTTCTGCCCCTGTTTCTTTATATGGACTGTGAATATGGGATTTTAAAGAATCGTTTCGTCCGGATACTCTGCGGTGCGGATACCCTGTTTCTTCTGCTGTGCGGGGCAGGGCAGTTTACAGGGCTTACCGATCTGCATGACCTGCTGAAATGGTCATGGCTTTTTATGGGGAGTTTCTTTCTGGTTCTGGTGGTATTTCTTACCCGCAGTTTTGCGGCAGGAATCAAAAAAGGTGAAAAAAACAGGATGGTACTGCTGCAGATGCTGGGGATTACCGGCATATGGGTAATTACAATTGTGGATCTGCTCAGGTATACAAGCAACGATACCATGGACCGCGCACAGATCCTGCGCCCGGGTATGCTGGTATTTATTCTGATGTTTGCCGTAAGCAGCGAGCTGAACGCATTTAAACTGATGCAGAACGGAATGCAGTATGAAATTATCCGTAATCTTGCCTATCAGGACGGACTGACCGGGCTTGGAAACCGAACGGCCTACCTGGAGCAGATTGAACATTACGAGAAGATCCGTATTGAGAAGGTGGGAATGGTATTTCTGGATGTGAATAATTTAAAACAGGTTAATGACCATCTGGGGCATGAAGAGGGCGACAAGCTTCTTCAGCTTTCCGCCGAGGTGATTGCAAGTACATTTGGAAAGTATGGGAAATCTTACCGGATCGGCGGGGATGAATTCTGTGTTTTCTTTGAGGAAGGGCAGCCGGAGGTGACTTACCGGGGGGCAAAGGAAGAATTTTATGAAGCAGTCAACCAGGTCAACAGTGCGCAGTGTTATCCGTTTTATCTGCAGATTGCGCATGGGTTTGCCCAGTGTGAGAATGCCACCAAAATGCGTTTAAAGGAAATGGCGGACCAGGCGGATACGCTGATGTACATAAACAAAGAGCAGTTAAAGCGCAGCATCAGGACCGCATAAGAACCGGATGTACAGCCCCCGGATAAGGGGGCTGTTTTTATATCATTGGGAAAATCACCAAAACGATTATGGCTTGACATAAGCGGTAATTTCTTCTATATTTTTAAACATGGATGAAAGTGTAATTAAGGAGGAGACCATGTACAATAAAGTTGATACCAGTCTGAATTTCGTGGAACGCGAGAAAATGACAGAAAAATTCTGGCGGGAAAATGATATTTTCAGAAAAACCATGGAAAACAGAAAAGAAGGGGAAACCTATACTTTTTATGACGGTCCGCCGACGGCGAACGGAAAGCCGCATATCGGCCATGTGGAGACACGTACCATTAAAGATATGATTCCGAGGTACCAGACCATGAAAGGAAAATATGTGCCGCGCAAGGCAGGCTGGGATACCCACGGGCTTCCGGTGGAAATCGAGGTCGAGAAAAAGCTGGGGCTGGACGGCAAAGACCAGATTGAGGAATACGGGCTGGAGCCGTTTATTAAGGAGTGTAAGGAGTCGGTCTGGAAATACAAGGGCATGTGGGAGGATTTCTCTGGCACCGTTGGATTCTGGGCGGACATGGACGACCCGTATGTGACATATGATGATAATTTTATCGAATCTGAGTGGTGGGCATTAAAGGAAATCTGGAACAAAGGCTTACTCTATAAGGGCTTTAAGATTGTGCCTTACTGTCCGCGCTGCGGAACGCCGCTTTCCGCGCAGGAGGTTGCACAGGGGTATAAGCTTGTAAAGGAGCGTTCGGCAATTGTCCGGTTTAAGGTGGCGGATGAGGATGCGTATCTTCTGGCATGGACAACCACCCCGTGGACACTTCCAAGCAACGTGGCGCTCTGTGTGAACCCGGAGGATACTTACCTGAAAGTAAAGGCAGCCGACGGCTATACGTATTACCTTGCCGAGGCACTTGCGGATACTGTGCTTGGCTCCCTGGCAAAGGATGGGCAGGACGCTTACGAAGTGCTGGAAACATATAAGGGCAGGGATTTGGAACGGAAGGAATATGAGCCGCTGTTTGAATGTGCAAAGGAAGTGGCGGACAGACAGAACAAAAAAGGCTTTTATGTGACATGTGACAACTATGTTACCATGACGGACGGTACCGGAATCGTACACATTGCGCCTGCATTCGGTGAAGACGACGCAAACGTCGGAAGAAATTACGATTTGCCGTTTGTCCAGTTTGTCAATGAAAAAGGGGAAATGACAGAAGAAACCCCATTTGCCGGATTGTTTGTTAAAAAAGCAGACCCGGAAGTGATTAAAAACCTGGATGAAAGAAACCAGCTTTTTTCCGCACCGAAGTTCGAGCATGACTATCCTCACTGCTGGAGATGCGACACCCCGCTTATCTATTATGCGAGGGAATCGTGGTATATTAAGGAAACTGCGGTAAGGGATGACTTAATCAAAAATAACAACACCGTCAACTGGATTCCGGAATCCATTGGAAGCGGCAGGTTTGGAAACTGGCTTGAAAACATTCAGGACTGGGCAATTTCCCGTAACCGTTACTGGGGAACCCCGCTTAATATCTGGGAGTGTGAATGCGGTAATTTTGAGCCGGTCGGAAGCCGTGCGGAGCTTGCAGAGCGTACCGGGGATGCAAATGCGGCGCATGTTGAGCTTCACCGCCCGTATATTGATGAAATCACATTTCCGTGTCCGAAATGCGGGAAGACGATGCACAGGGTGCCGGAGGTCATTGACTGCTGGTTTGATTCCGGAGCCATGCCTTTTGCGCAGCACCATTATCCGTTTGAAAACAAAGAATTGTTTGAAAAACAGTTCCCGGCAAAATTTATATCAGAGGCAGTAGACCAGACCAGGGGATGGTTCCATTCGCTGATGGCGGAGTCCACCCTGCTGTTTAATAAGGCACCGTATGAAAATGTCATCGTATTAGGGCATGTGCAGGATGAAAACGGGCAGAAAATGTCAAAGTCCAAGGGAAATGCTGTTGATCCGTTTGAAGCGCTGGAAACCTATGGGGCGGATGCCATCCGCTGGTATTTTTACACCGCATGTTCTCCATGGCTTCCAAAGCGTTTTTCAGGAAAGATTGTGCAGGAAGGCCAGCGTAAATTCATGGGAACCCTGTGGAACACCTATGCATTCTTTGTTCTTTATGCAGAAATCGACCAGTTTGATGCGACGAAATACAGTCTGGATACCGACTCGCTGACCGTGATGGACAGATGGCTTTTGTCCAAATTGAATTCCGCAGTCCGGGATGTGGATGACAATCTGGCGGATTACCGGATTCCGGAGGCAGCGCGTGCGCTGGAAGAGTTTGTGGACGACATGAGTAACTGGTATGTCCGCCGTTCGCGTGAGCGCTTCTGGGCAAAGGGCATGGAGCAGGACAAAATCAACGCATATATGACGTTATATACCGCGCTGGTTACAATCTGCAAGGC
Source organism: uncultured Lachnobacterium sp. (assembly GCA_964398745.1). Taxonomy (GTDB): domain Bacteria; phylum Bacillota; class Clostridia; order Lachnospirales; family Lachnospiraceae; genus Roseburia. The sequence goes on along the minus strand of CAYNOE010000125.1, from coordinate 4,331 downwards.
GGCAGCCCCGATGATTCCGTTTATGACGGAGGAAATTTACAGGAACCTCGTATGTTCTCTTGATCCGTCAGCGCCGGAAAGCATTCATCTGTGCGATTTTCCTGTTGTGGACGAAGCCATGGTGGATACGGAGCTTGAAAGCGCGATGGATGAAGTGCTTAAGATTGTCGTTTCCGGACGTGCATGCCGCAACAGTGCAAATATCAAGAACCGCCAGCCGGTCGGACAGATGTATGTGAAGGCGGAAAAGAAGCTGGATGATTTTTATGTTTCCATTATTGCGGACGAGCTGAACGTCAAAAATGTGACGTTTACGGACGATGTGTCAGAATATACGGATTACCAGTTTAAGCCGCAGCTTCGTACGGTAGGGCCGAAGTACGGAAAGTATTTAAAGCAGATTCAGGAGGCACTTGCAGGCTTAAACGGCAACCGGGCCATGGCAGAACTGAAATCGCAGGGAGCACTTAAGCTTGACAGCATAAGTAAAGAAGTTGTATTATTAGAGGAGGATTTGCTTATTACTATGACGCAGGCCGAAGGGTTTGTTACGGAGGGGGACAGCCTTGTTACCGTTGTGATGGATACCAGGCTGACACCGGAACTTATAGAGGAAGGCTTTGTCCGTGAATTGATCAGTAAGATACAGACCATGCGCAAGGAAGCCGGATTTGAGGTGATGGACCATATTGCTGTGTCATATAGTGCCGGAAGCCGGATTACGGAAGTCTTTGGCAAATATAAAGAAGAAATCTGTGCGGAAGTACTTGCGGATGCAGTTACCCCGGATACCTTAAGCGGTTACCAGAAGGACTGGCGCATTAATGGTGAGGAGGTTACCCTTGCAGTTGAAAAGCAGTAAAAAGAGGGGAAGCAGGTTCTGGCTTGTTTCCCCTTCATGGTATTTATACCCATATAAATTAATGACAGGAGGACAACTTGTTATGAGAGATAAGGTGTTTAACAAAAAGGAATTCATTGCGTCTGTTACAGAAAGTGTGAAGGGCATGTACCGAAAGACCTTAAAGGAGGCAAGCCAGCAGGAAATTTTCCAGGCGGTTGCACTTGCGGTCAAGGATGTTGTCATGGATGAATGGATGGCAACGCAGACAACAATTGAAAAGGATGATCCGAAGACGGTTTACTATATGTCCATGGAGTTTCTGATGGGACGTGCCCTTGGAAACAACCTGATTAACCTTGGAGCATACAGTGAGGTAAAGGAAGCCCTCGAGGAGATTGGACTGGATCTTTCCGTAATTGAGGATCAGGAGCCGGATCCGGCGCTTGGAAACGGCGGTCTGGGAAGACTTGCCGCCTGCTTTATGGATTCCCTTGCATCGCTTGGTTATGCGGCGTATGGCTGTGGAATCCGTTACCGTTACGGAATGTTTAAACAGCAGATTACTGACGGTTTTCAGGTGGAAGTGCCGGATAACTGGTTAAAGGACGGCTATCCGTTTGAGCTGCGCCGGCCGGAGTATTGTTATGAGGTGAAATTCGGCGGACATGTGGAGCAGAGGGAGCATGAGGATGGTGAGCTGCATTTCGAGCAGGTGGATTACCAGTCCGTACTTGCAGTTGCCTATGACATGCCGATTGTGGGATATGGAAACAATGTTGTGGATTCCCTGATTATCTGGGATGCACAGCCGAAGGAAGAGTTTAAGCTTTCTTCCTTTGACAGGGGGGATTATGAGAAGGCGGTTGAACAGGATAACCTTGCCCGTAATCTTGTTGAGGTGCTGTATCCAAATGATAACCATGTAAAAGGAAAAGAACTCCGTTTAAAACAGCAGTATTTCTTTGTGTCTGCAAGTATACAACGTGCGCTGGAGCGCTTTAAGAAGCACCACAGCGATTTGCACCAGCTTCCGGAGAAGGTTGTGTTCCAGATGAACGATACCCATCCGACCGTAACCGTGGCAGAATTGATGCGTATTCTTTTGGATGAAGAGCATATGTCATGGGATGACGCATGGGATATTACAACGCGCAGCGTGGCATACACCAACCATACCATTATGGCAGAAGCGCTGGAGAAATGGCCGATTGATATTTTCCAGAGACTGCTTCCGCGGGTATACCAGATTGTTGAGGAAATCAACCGCCGCTTTGTACTGGAAATTAAAGAGCGTTATCCGGACAATGAAGAAAAAATCCGTAAGATGGCAATTCTTTATGACGGACAGGTGAAGATGGCGCATCTGGCAATTGTTGCAGGTTTTTCCGTGAATGGTGTGGCAAGACTGCATACAGATATTTTAAAGAAACAGGAACTTAAGGATTTCTATGAGATGTTCCCGGAGAAATTCAACAATAAGACCAACGGTATTACCCAGAGAAGATTTCTTGCACATGGAAATCCGCTTCTTGCAGACTGGGTGACAAAGCAGGTAGGGGGAGGCTGGATTACCGACCTTTCCAAGGTTGAAGGACTGATAAAGGTTGCAAACGACCCGCAGGCGCAGAAAGAAATTATGGAGATTAAACGTAAGAACAAGGTGCGCCTTGCAAAGTACATTAAGGAGCACAACGGGATTGACGTTGACCCGAACTCCATTTTTGACGTGCAGGTAAAGCGTCTGCATGAATACAAGAGACAGCTTATGAATATTCTTCATGTGATGTATCTGTATAACCAGTTAAAGGAAAATCCGGATATGGATTTTGTTCCGAGAACCTTTATCTTTGGTGCGAAGGCAGCGGCAGGATACCGCAATGCCAAGAACACCATTAAATTAATTAATACCGTTGCGGATGTGGTAAATAATGACCCGTCCATCAAAGGAAAGATTAAGGTGGTATTTATCGAGGATTACCGTGTATCCATTGCAGAGTGGATTTTTGCAGCTGCAGATGTCAGCGAGCAGATTTCTACCGCAAGTAAGGAGGCATCCGGTACCGGTAACATGAAGTTTATGTTAAACGGTGCAATTACCATTGGAACCATGGACGGTGCCAATGTTGAGATGTATGAAGAGGTTGGCGCGGACAATATCTTTATTTTTGGTATGAGCGCTGACGAAGTCATTGCACATGAGAATTATAGGGATTACCAGCCGCAGGAAGTATATAATAACGATGCAGAGCTTCGCAGGGTGGTAAACCAGCTTGTGGACGGTACCTATGCAAAGAACGACCGCCAGCTGTTCCGTGAGATTTACAACTCACTGTTAAACCCGCAGCAGGGCGAAGTGGCTGACCGCTATTTTATTCTTGCTGATTTCCGCGCATATGCGAGTGCGCAGAAAAAGATTGCGTCCTACTACAGAAACACAAACGCATGGGCAAAGAGTGCAATTTTAAATATCGCCCATGTCGGCAAGTTCTCATCAGACCGTACGATTCAGCAGTACGTGGATGAGATCTGGCATCTTGATAAGATTAAGGTAAATATGACAGGGGTTTAAATAACAATACGTAAAAATAAAATTCCCGCTGCGTTGGCAGTGGGAATTTTTTTAAAAAATTTAACTAAGGACAAATTCCGAGAAGTCAAGCGAAAGACCGTCATGGATTCCAGGGCTGACTGCATCGTGAAAGGTGTAGGTTTTAAGGTCAAACTGTTCTGGTTCGAGGGTATAGACATGGATATTGCCATTCTGAGGATCTATAATCCAGTATTCCCTGACTCCGGCATTGCTGTAAAGGTTTAGCTTTGTCAGATAATCGTGCCTTGCATTGGACGGGGATACGATTTCGATAATCCAGTCCGGTGCACCAAGACAGCCATACCGGTTCAGCTTGCTTTTGTCACAGATGACAGAAATATCCGGTTCCACGATAGTATCCTCGTTGTCTTTCAACTGTACGGAAAATGGTGCAACATATACTTTGCAGTCACCGCCTTTTTCCTTAATGTAATCATAAATCTGTGCACTAAGACTCATGGAAATCTCCTGATGAATCCTAAGCGGTGTGGCCATATAATAAATCTCGCCGTTAATCAGTTCCACATGGGTATCTTCCGGCATATTATAATAATCTTCTGCGGTGCAGTAGCCGTCTGCTTTTTGTGGCAATGGCATAAAAATCCTTCCCCCCAATTGTAAGATATCTGTAATTATAGCAAAAAGAAAAAATGATGTAAAGCCGGTTCCGGCATTGTGGATTACTGGAAATTTGTGTATAATAATATCATGTAACACAGGAGGAACCACAAATGGCATTCGTACATCTTCATACACATACAGAATATTCACTTCTGGATGGTTCAAATAAAATCAAAGAATATGTTGCGCGGGTAAAAGAACTTGGAATGAACAGCGCCGCGATTACCGACCACGGAAATATGTATGGTGTGATTGAATTTTACCAGACGGCAAAAA
>CAYNOE010000124.1:0-8781 GCA_964398745.1 uncultured Lachnobacterium sp. | reverse complement strand
TGAAAAATCACCTGCAGTCTTTTTCCTTTCTTTTTTTCTATTATTTTTCAATCTTTACCTCCTGGCTATTATAAAAAACTGCTATTGGCGGTACATCAAAGATGTACGACAGCATCCGGACTGGTAATCTTTCCGGTAACTGCACTTGCCGCTGCTACTGCCGGGCTTGCGAGATATACTTCGGATTCCACATGCCCCATACGTCCGACAAAGTTACGGTTTGTCGTGGATACACAGCGTTCCCCTTTGGCGAGAACCCCCATATATCCGCCAAGACACGGTCCGCAGGTCGGTGTGCTTACAATTGCCCCGGCTTCTATAAAGATCTTTAAAAGCCCCTCTTCCATCGCATCCAGATAAATCTGCTGGGTAGCCGGAATCACTATAGTCCTCACACCTTTTGCAACCTTTTTGCCCTTTAAAATTTCTGCTGCAATACGCAAATCTTCCATTCTGCCGTTCGTACAGGAACCAATTACAACCTGGTTGATTTTCACATCACCGGCCTCGTCAATTGTTTTTGTATTTTCAGGAAGATGCGGAAAAGATACGGTAGGCTTTAAAGTGCTTAAATCAATCGTATATTCTTTTTCGTATTCGGCATCAGCATCAGCTTCATATGCCACAAACGGACGTTTTGAATGTTCTTTCATGTATGCAGTCGTCAGATCATCCACCGGGAAAATTCCGTTTTTTCCGCCGGCTTCAATCGCCATATTCGCAATCGTAAAACGGTCATCCATGGAAAGGTACTTAATCCCGTCTCCGGTAAACTCCATAGACTGGTACAGCGCACCGTCCACTCCGATCATACCGATAATATGAAGGATTATGTCCTTGCCGCTGATCCATTTTGCGGGTTTTCCGGTAAGGTTAAACTTAATGGCAGACGGAACCTTAAACCATGCTTTTCCGGTCGCCATTCCCGCCGCCATGTCTGTGCTTCCGACACCGGTGGAAAAAGCGCCGAGCGCTCCGTAGGTGCAGGTGTGGGAATCCGCCCCGATAATCACGTCCCCGGCAACCGTCAGACCTTTTTCCGGAAGAAGCGCGTGTTCAATTCCCATCTCCCCGACGTCGTAATAATTGCTGATTTCATTTTTGCATGCAAATTCCCGCACGCATTTACAGTGTTCCGCGGATTTGATGTCCTTGTTCGGTACAAAATGATCCATAACAAGTGCAATCTTATCCTTGTCAAATACCCCGTCTACCTTCATTTTTTCAATTTCATGAATTGCGACCGGAGAGGTAATATCATTTCCCAAAACCAGATCAAGTTCTGCCTCTATAAGCTGTCCCGCGCTGACAGAGGGCAGATTAGCGTGTGCCGCAAGAATTTTCTGGGTCATCGTCATTCCCATGGCTGTTTCCTCCTTTATTTTTATTCTGCTACCAGAATTTTAGCATAATTACTTGTATAAATAAAATACATAATAAACATATTTACCATAACCTCAAGACATGCTATAATAAACATAAAGTAACTATTCAGAACCCCATGGAATAAGATAAGCAGAATCGTCATGCCTGCATGTAAGAGACTGTTTATCTTATTCCAGGGTGGCTCGAATAGAGCCACCGCCCCATATATGAGCAAAATTAGTTACGAAGTAACGAGAAAGCACGACTGGTCGTGCGGTTTTGCGAATGTATGGGCGGGGTTTTGAATAGTTACAACAAAAATAAGGAAACGGAGTAAAACATGAGCCAGAACCTGTCATCTTACTGGATCTTTTATACGGTTGCCCGGACAGGAAATATTTCAAGGGCTGCAAAAGAACTTTATATCAGCCAGCCTGCCATCAGCAAATCCATCCAGAAACTGGAGGAGAATTTAGGCTGTAAACTTTTTTCCAGAAGCTCCCGCGGCGTGCATTTAACAGATGAGGGACAGCTTCTGTTTGGTCATGTCATGGAAGCCTTTAATACTTTAAACCTTGGAGAGGAAAAATTAAAGAAATCCATTGAACTGGGCGTGGGGCATCTAAAAATCGGTGTCAGTACAACATTATGCAAGTATATGCTTCTTCCCTGCCTGAAAGAATTTATCCGTGAAAATCCCCATATCAATATATCCATCAGCTGTCAGTCCTCCAATGAAACCCTGCATCTTCTGGATGATGATAAAATTGATATCGGATTAATCTGGAAAGCAGAATCCACAAAAAACATTCATTTTTACTTTCTTGATTATATTGAGGATATTTTTACAGCCAGCCCGGATTATCTTTCCAATTTAAAAAAACGGGGAGTTGGCACTGCGGTACTTGAAAATGCCACTCTCATGCTTCTGGATAAAAATAACATGACCAGACGCTATATTGATGACTACCTGCAGGAAAACCATATTACGGCAGCGGATTTTATTGATATTTCCGACATGGATCTACTCATTGAATTTGCAAAAATCGGAATCGGTGCCGCCTGCGTGATTAAAAGCTTTGTTCTAAAAGAGCTGGAAAACAAAAGTCTGATAGAGATTCCGTTAAAAACCCCAATCCAAAAGCGCGAAGTCGGTTTTGCCTACAAGGAACATGCAAACCCCTCCAAGGCACTACAAACCTTTATCAACTTTTTTACCAGTTACCAGATGAAATGGACGTAACGATTCCAGGATGGCTCGAACAGAACCACCATCTATGGGATGGGTTTAAATAGTTACAAAAATACCAGGAAAGGATTTTACTGCATATGAAAGAACAAATTCACACAATTCCAATCTCAGAGGCCATGGAAAATGCCGGAGAATGTCCGTTCTGCTACATTGAACGGCGCACGGAGGAACACATGATGAACTTCGTGTTAGGACACGGTGCATCCTATATGGAAGCGGATATCCGCGACATGACAGACCGCGAAGGCTTCTGCCGCGCACATTTTAAAAAAATGTTTGATTTTGGCAATTCGCTTGGAAATGCATGGATTTTAAAAACCCTCTACAAACGCCATCTGGAGGAAATGGATAAAGAATTCAAAAATTTCAAACCGGACGGCACCGGAAAGAAAGGACTTTTCGGTAAAAAAAACGAATCAGACAACAGTATCGTGGACTGGATTAACCGCAGGGAATCAACCTGCTTTATCTGTACCAGCGTCAGCAATACATTTAATGCCTACATGAAAACCTTTTTTAACATGTATAAAAACGACAGCGGTTTCCGCAGACAGGTTGCAGAAACAAAGGGCTTCTGCCTTGACCATTTTAAGGTACTCTGTGAAGGTGCGGACACCATGCTTTCCGACAAAGAGCGGAAGGATTTCTATGATACCATGCTTCCTCTTATGAAAGAAAATGTAAACCGTGTTTATGAGGACATCGCATGGTTTGTGGAAAAATACGATTACAAAAACCGTGATGCGGACTGGAAGGATTCCAAAGACGCCATCCAGCGCGGAATGCAAAAGCTCCGCGGCAGCGATCCTTCCCTTCCGCCGTATGTGCTAAAGAAATAGCCTGCGTATCACCTTATAAATTGCATTCATAAAAACAATTACAAGCAGAACCAGCACGGCATATCCAAACAAATACCCGGGATTTCCCATAAAACCGGCGAGAACTTCCAGCGGGGAATCCTGGGACGGCCAGTTGACAAACATATAATTCGTATTAAACTTCCGGTCAAAGAAATACACCGGCGTAACGACTGCAAAAAGGAACATAATCACCTGCCAGATTTTTTTAAACTCCGGTACAATCTGCAGGGAATACAGCATCGCGAGCACATACATAACAATTCCCGTATGAAAAAAGAAACCTTCTATCGTAATAAAATGAATCATGGGATAAAATGCCCAGTTCGGAAACACCAGTGCAAGGACTGTGCCGGGCAGCCCCAGCACATACAGCACCTGTCCTGCCCATTTTAAGCCAGTCAGACAGTGTAACAGACATAAAAGCCCGGACAGACTACACAAATGAAACGGAAGCTCATACAAAAGCGGCTTATGAATTACCAGAACATATATGGTTCGAAGCAGCATCCATGCCAGAAGGGAAAATGCCAGTATAAGCTCCGCCTTTCTTCTATGCTTCTGCCCTGCCTTCTTATAGTACCGCAGAAATAACATTGTTAAAGCAGCGCAGACCATTAGCCACAGCAGATGACACAGTGTAAAAATCCCGAAACCAACCCCGTCTGGAATTTCTGATTCATATGTAAAAAAATACTTTAAACTGGATATTTTCACTGGCTGTCCTCTCCTTTTAACATATAGTGTGTCCATTTATAAGAAAAACACTCCGGTTTAGGAGTGTTTTTCAGTGGTTTTGTTTATTTCATAACAATATTTACAATCCTGCCCGGAACATATATTTCCTTTATGATATTTCCGGTCAGCTTATCTTTTATGGTATCCTTTGCCCTGGAGATAACCTCGTCCTTTGCATCATCCTTACGGATTTCAAGCGTACCTTTTGTCTTTCCGTTAATCTGAATGGCGATTTCCACCGTATCATCGACTGTTTTTGCCTCGTCATAAACCGGCCAGCTTTCAAACGCAATGGTATCGGTATGCCCCATCTTTTCCCAGATTTCCTCTCCTGCATGAGGGCAGACACAGGAGAACATCTTAATCAGCCCCTCGGCAAATTCAACCGGACAGCTTCCTGCCTTATATACCTCGTTGACAAAAATCATCATCTGGCTGATTGCCGTATTAAAGCCAAGCGATTCAAAATCATTCGTCACTTTCTTTACGGTCTTATGGTAAATTCCGGTCAGCGTACCATCATCCTCTTTTGTCAGGTTGGACGGTTCGGTGAAAAATTTCCACACACGGCTGATAAAACGCCTGGCTCCCTGCACACTGTTGGAATTCCATGGCTTAGATACTTCAAGCGGTCCCATAAACATCTCATACAGCCTTAAGGTATCGGCTCCATACTCCTCTACCACATCACTTGGATTAATTACAAATTCAGGAAAACGCTTGCCCATCTTAATGCCGTTTTCCCCAAGAATCATGCCCTGGTGTACCAGCTTTTTAAACGGCTCCTTCACAGGGGACAGTCCTTCATCATACAAAAACCGGTTCCAGATACGGGAATATATTAAATGCCCGACTGCATGTTCCGGTCCCCCGACATATAAATCAACCGGAAGCCAGTGCTTTAACAATTCCTGGTTTGCAAATTCTTCGTCATTGTCCGGATCAATATATCTCATATAATACCAGGAAGAACCTGCAGAACCCGGCATGGTTGATGTTTCACGGACACCCTTTATGCCGTTCTTATCATACTGTTTCCACTCCACGGCATTTTCCAGAGGCGCCTTGCCATTCTTTCCCTTATAATCATCCAGTTCCGGCAAAATCAGCGGAAGCTCCTCATCCGGCAGAAAATAGATTTCCCCGTCCTCTTTGTAAACGCACGGTACCGGCTCTCCCCAGTATCTCTGCCTTGCAAAAATCCATTCGCGGAAATGGTAATTGACTTTTCTTCTGGCAACTCCCATATTCTCCAGCTTAACGGTAATAGCTTCCTTTGCTTCCTCTACGGTAAGTCCCGTAAACTCCTCAGAATTAACCAGTTTACAGCCTTTCCCAAGGTAATTCTGTTTCTCAAAGGCGTGTTCAGACACATCCGCCCCGTCTATTACCTGCAGCATGCCAATCTTATGTGCCACAGCGTATTCAAAATCACGCTGGTCATGGCTCGGAACCGCCATAACCGCACCGGTTCCATAGCTTGCAAGCACGAAATCACCTATAAAAAGCGGAACCTCTTTTCCGTTGACCGGGTTTATGGCATAAAGCCCTTCCAGGATACAGCCGGACTTGGTTTTATTTAACTCTGTACGGTCCATATCATTTTTCTTTACCGTTTCATTAATATATGCCTGCACCTCTTTAGGGTTTTTCACACGGTCCATCAGCCCTTTTACAATTTCTCCGTCCGGAGCAAGCACCATAAAGGTAATACCGTAAATTGTTTCAATACAAGTTGTAAATATAGAAAAGTGTCCTCCTCCGACAATCTCAAAATCCACCTCTACTCCGGTACTCTTTCCAATCCAGTTTCTCTGGATTTCTTTGGTGGATTCCGGCCAGTCAATCTCTTCCAGCCCTTCCAAAAGCTTTTCTGCAAAGGCAGGCTGGTCAATCACCCACTGCTTCATGTTCTTTCTGACAACCGGATAACCGCCTCTTTCGGATTTTCCGTCAATGACTTCGTCATTGGAAAGCACGGTTCCCAGCTCCTCGCACCAGTTGACCGGCATGTCAATATATTTTGCATAACCGGCTTCGTAAAGCTTTTTAAAAATCCACTGTGTCCATTTATAGAATTTCGGATCTGAAGTCGCTACCATTTTTGACCAGTCATAATCAAATCCCAGCTCCCTTAACTGTTTTGAAAATGTCTTAATATTTTCCTGTGTAAAACCTGCCGGATGGTTTCCAGTGGAAACCGCATACTGCTCCGCCGGAAGGCCGAATGAATCATATCCCATCGGATGAAGCACATTATAGCCCTGCATTCTCTTCATTCTGGACATAATATCGGTTGCCGTGTATCCTTCCGGATGCCCCGCATGAAGTCCCACACCAGACGGATACGGGAACATATCCAGCGCATAGTATTTCGGTTTACTGAAATCCCATACATCGGTCTTAAAGGTTTCATGCTCTTTCCAGTATTTCTGCCATTTTTTTTCTACTGCTTTATGATTATATACTTCTGCCATTTCTCTGCCTCTTTTACATTTTATTTAATAACATTTTACCATTCTACAACATGCCGGTGTATTTTGTCAATTCATCCATCTGCCGCCGTTTTCAAGCCATGTTCATGTTCCTTAAGAAAACGAAGATATTCATCCGCCGGAAGCGGTTTGGAAAAATAAAATCCCTGGATATAATCTACATGAAGAGCCGTCATTTCTTCAAGCTGTTCTTTTGTTTCCACGCCTTCCGCCACAACAAAAAGATCCAGTTCATGCGCAAGGTTGATAATTGCCTTTACCACGAACTTTGCCTTCAGATCCTTAAAATATGCATGTGTCATGTTCATATCCAGCTTCATAATTGCCACCGGCATATCAATCATGTAATCCAGATTGGACTGCCCGTTCCCAAAATCATCCAGTGAAAAGGATACTCCTTTGTCAATCAGCTTGTTCATATTGTCAAGCAGAATGTTCTTGGCGCTGACCGAACCGGTTTCCGTAATTTCCAGGTTAATGTACCATGACTCGGTGCCGTATTTTTTCATGATATCCATATACCGGTCTGCAAGAAACCTTTGCTGGCACTGTATTACCGACAAGTTTACCTCAATATAATGAATACCGAGCTGCTTCGGTGAATTTTTCTGTAAAAATTCACATACCTTTTCAAATACGCGCTCTCCCAGAACTGAAATCAGTCCGTTTTCCTCAGCAACCGGAATAAACTGTCCCGGGGAAAGCAGGGAACCGTCGGTATTGCGGATTCTGACAAGCGCCTCCGCCGAAGTAAATGCCTGCTCTTTTACTGAATAAATCGGCTGGAAAAATACTTCCACCCTGTCCTCTTCCAGGGCTTTCATAATATTTTCCCGCACAATATCTTTATGCCTTATCTGCGCAATCGTCTGCTCATTGACATAGCAGACACGTGAACTGGTGATATTCCGGTTTTCCATACCGAGGTATCTGCGGACACCCATTATTTCGTCCGTACTTTTCATAAGCATGGTATTCGGAAACAGCATAAACAAAGTCTTTGGAAAATTCTCGCTGTCAGCCGCATCCACATTATAAAACTGATTATAATAAAAAGTATCCTGAATTCTGGTAAATGTTTTTGACATATCGGACATATCCGAAAATATCATGGCAAGCTCATGTTCAATTCCTTTAAATATCTTGATATTCGGGTTGCTTTCAAGAAACCGGATCAGCTTACTCATATACTCATCAATATATTCCTGTTCCAGATGCTGGTCATCAACAATCTGCATATAAATCATTGCCTGGGGCTGGCTCCGTTCATAACACTGGTTCAGGTAACTAATCAGAACATGGTTGTGAAAGCACCCAAACCTGTGGTCAATATTATTCTCAGGATTCTCCAGTGTACAGTAAATCACCAGCATTCCAAGTCCGCATGCAAGTCCTGCAAGCAGGACCCTGTTATTATAACACATCTGGATAATGGCAGCCACGATCCATAAAAACAGCCAGATTACAACTGCCAGCATGCGCTTTCTTTCAATACTCTTTTTATACTTAAAGATAAGCCAGAGCATTCCTGCCAGATAAAACAGGACAATCACATATGTACAGATTACAGCCGGACCACTGGTATATATTTTTCCCTGCTCTTCGTGGTACTGGATTGGAAGCAGAAATACCAAAACATTTAAAACTGCTGTAACAAATGAATAATCCCTTACCCTTTTTCTGCTGTGATTCTCTGAATATGTTTCTACCGTAATATAGGTATTTGCAGCAAATCCAACCCACGGAAGACTGGCAAGGTATCCTTTGCAGGAAAGTTCAAGCAGAAATACCGGAATGCATTCCCTGTAAAAAATAGCAATAATTGAAAGGATATCAAGCGCCACACATGACATGGTTATTAACAGTGTCCTGACAAACGACTGTTCCGTATATAATCCCACTCTTTTCTGCCGGAAAAACAGTATAAACAACAGCACCATAACTGCCATACCGCAAAACTGATTCTGTATATTCATATAATTCACTCCACTATACATCATAAAAACTTATGATTTTTATTATATCATAGTGTTCGTCAAAAAAAAAGACTTTGCACAAGGCAAAGTCCTTTTTA
>CAYNOE010000123.1:0-8799 GCA_964398745.1 uncultured Lachnobacterium sp. | reverse complement strand
CCTTCGGCAAATGAGCGGACGCTGCATGTCAAGTTTTCATAGAAAACTTGACACAACCTCATAACCTATTGTCCGATTCCTTCTGCATTCGCCCTTATAGCAAAAAACTCCCTAAAAGATTTTTCCTCCTGTTCTATTTCCTCCTTCATACCCAGCAGTTTTCTCTTTCCTACCCTCTTGTCTAACACTGCAAATATTCTTATCAGCATATTATCACTCTTTAAGCTTGCATCAATGCTCTGGTTATCAAATATGCAAAATGCTTCGTAAAAGCACCTTTGGTCAAATACTCCAAGCTGCACTGCCGTGTCATCAATATAAGCCATTTCCTGGCTCATCCTGTCTTCATATTTTTCATCTTTTGGAAATAAATGTGCTTTTGTCCAGTTATTATAATATCCGCCTGAAATAATTTCCTTTCCGTCTAATAATATTGCTGCCCGTCCTTCATGATCCGGACATTTACTATAGCTGGTCGCAAAATACTGAATATGTCCTTTCAGACTTTCGGCCAAATAAACCTTTTCCAGTTTGTGTCTTATTCCACTCCATCTCATAGCAAACACCACTTTCTATTAGATTAAATTATAACATTCAATCACACATTCATGTTTCTTTGTTTTCTTATCGTAGTTAATTGGTTTTACCATTCATCCCTTATTTCATCCAAAATACCCAAAAATTCATCTAAGTCCATCAGGTTTTTATCTTTTAAAAGTTCTTCGTATAACTGCTCCAATACAAGAAATAAATCCTCCCGTTCATCTGTTTCGATAAACTGGCCATATTGTCTGTTCAAACGGTTAAAGCACAATCCGTATTCCTTTGCGGCCGCGGCAGCCTCTTCCCTTGTCCCCGCCTGTTCCAGTTGTTTTTTGGTCTTTTTATATTGCTGCAAAGTTTTTTTATATGCAGCCGCCGGAACAAATTCACTGCCGTCCCGGCCTCTTTGGGAATACTGTAAAAATCAAGGCTTCTCAGCTCCGGTATCCGCTCCAGAATTTTCATATCCTCTGCCGAAAAACCAAATAATTCCATGATTGATAAATCTTTCAAAAAACGAAGCTTCTCTAATGCTTCCAGATTATTTATAATACCCGGTTTTCCTGTCAGCGCAAGAGAACGCAGTTCAGGAAAAAGGGAAGGAATCTCCCCAAGGTCAAATTCTTCAATTCTAAAAACAGACAATTCCCTGACATCAGAAAGTCCATAATTGCACAAGTCTGCATTTTCCATAGATAAATTCAAGCTTCTGGTTTTACCTGTTATCTGGAGTTCTGAATGCAGCTTACCTGTTAATTTCAAAAATCTGACATTATCCGGAAGGTATATTTTTTTCACTCCCGTCCCATCCAGTTCAAAGGTGTGAAGCTGCTGTACACTTCGGAAATCCAGCACCTCTGTCTGCGGTGATTTCCAACGAAATGTCCGGATAAGCGACGCCCCGGCAATACATTCCAGAATTCCTGGATTCGGTCCCTCTATTTCCACAGTCGTCATACAAGGAAATAATTCTACGGAAAAATTGTGTCCCGCTGCCTCATAAAGCGCAGTTGTCAGCACTCCTTCATTTTTACGGAAGGAACCTTTTGAAAAATTAACCCATTCCCCACTGTTAATATATTTTTTATAATTTTCTTTCTGCTTTGCATCCCCCTGTCTCCAGTCCATCTCATACAAATATTCAATGCCATTTCCCCATTTATCCCCGGCATAATTGTTACAGGACCTGCTGGTGACAGGCGGGCACACGCCGCAAAAAATATAATCCTGCAGTATTCTGTTATTAGAAATATATTTCATATCCATTGCATGATGGAAACGGAATCTTTCCTGATAAAGCGGCTGCAGGTCAGGCAATAAATCTTCCTTCGGTGGTTCTGGCTCCAGACAATCCAGAACAACATAACATATACTTCCCCTATCCACCTCCAGTATCTGATAGGCGCCATACTTCCCCAATTCCTCCACATAAACGCCATAAACGGCTCCCACTGCCGGTTTACGTTCCTGTTTCATCTCTGTTCTCCCCGTCCTGTTTTTCCCATGCCTCCATAAATCCCAGTTGACTATATGGGCGCAGTTATTTCAATATGATTACCTTCTGAGTCAACAAACTCAACAACCCAGTTTTTGCCTATTTTAGTCAAAGGAAAACAAATCTCTTTACCATTGATTTTTGCGTTAAGAATATCAGAATTCTCCACACTAATACTTGGTAAGCAGTTACTTCCAAAAGTATGTTTCTCGTTGACAGCCTTATATGCAAACAAACCAAACCGAAACCCGTTTATAGTGAATACACTATATACATCATCACGTTCAGTAACTGGCTGTTCAAAAAAATCTTCATAAAACTTTATTGCCCTATCCATATTTTCCACGCAAATGTAAAGTGAACTAATATTACAATTCATTTTCTATTTTCCCTTTCAATCTATACCCTGTCGTCTGTTTAAATTTTGCATTACACAAAATAAACCACGAGCTTCATTTAATATTCCTTTGCTATTTCTTCATTTATTCCATACATCGCCTTGAACTTATCAATATCTGCTGAATTTTTAACCAGCATTACCTCTTCTATCTTACCCGTATGAATATCCTTAAAACCTGCTACCTGTTCGCCATTGCAAATGCTTGCCTTAATTACAGGCTTCTTATTTTCCCTGTCGTATGTCAGCACTGCTGCCTTCTTCTTAAATAATCCCATAGCGTTCTCCTTCTTGTACTTGTGCTGCTAATATGACTGTTTCAAGATAATTCATTGTCCTTATCTTACCATAATTACATATACAGTACCACTATTTTTTGCTCAACCTTCTTTCACTATCGTCAGCTTTCCTGCCTCCATACTGTATACCCGGTCACAGAGAATTTTGATGTCTTCTGAATTATGGCTTGCAAGCAAAATTACTTTTCCCTCTTTTTTCAGTTCAAGAAACAGTTCCCTCATTTCGCTTACGCCCTGGTTGTCCAGTCCGTTAAACGGCTCGTCCAGAATCAGGAAATCCGGATTTTCCATAATCGCCTGTGCGATTGCCAGCCGCTGGCGCATTCCCATCGAATACTTTCCCACATGTTTTTTGGATTTTGCATCCAGTCCGACCTTTCCCATCATGTACGCCAGATACGCTCTGTCATTCTTATTGTTTATCATGTACAAATATTCCAGATTCCTCATTCCGGAATAGTTTTTTAAGAAAGCCGGTTCTTCAATAATAATCCCTGCAGAGGGAAGCATATCTGTCTTCCTTTTTTCCCCATTTATCAGTATTTCTCCTGAATCCAGCGACAGTAAACCGCAGATTGCCTTAAATAAAACGGTTTTTCCCGCCCCGTTCCTGCCAATGATTCCTACGATTTCTCCCTGATTACATTCCATATTCACATCACAAAGTGCCTGCGTTTTTCCAAAATACTTATTTGCACCTATCACTTTAACACTTATTTTCTGCATGAAATCACTCCTCCTCTATCCAGTTTAAGCCCTTTATCTGAACTGCTTTCAGGGATAAGAGATACAGGGTTATCCCTAAAACCACTGTCACCATACAGACTATGGCAAAAGAAGGAAAAGGTCTGCTCACTTTCCCATACAGTAACAGCAGGTCCAGCCATGAAAACGGTGAAAAAAAGCCAATCCACGCCTGCCATATGTACAAATTTTCAAACACAACCGACAGAACTGCCAAAAAAGTTCCTGCCAGCAAAGCCGCCGTTCGGCCTGCACAGACGCTTAATGTAAAAAGAACGGTTCCCGTCAGTCCCGTAACAATCCATAGAACGATAAACAATAGCAAAACCGTCATCAGGGCACTGTTTTCTTTCATCAGCTCATAGGAAAAAAACAGCTTCACATGGTAAGCGTCTCCTGCATTGGTCAGCGCAAGAGTATTGTATAATTTTCCCCACTGAAGAGTCCACTCCAAATGCGGGATAAGCGGCAGTACGCCAAGAATAAATGTAACCGCCGCAAGCATCGCGGCTGATATCCAGATTCTAAGCAGTTTCCCACGGGTCCACCGCTTTCTCCCCTGTCTCATTAAGACATACATTTCATACCTTTGCATAAACGGTACATTGGAATAAAAATAGACTGCCGAAATCCCATATACAAACCGAAAGTATACATTTTGCCCCATAAAAGGGAGTATCCACGGCGCAGCCGGATAACCTGCGGCAGCCGCATACTGCTTTACCGAATTTACATAGTAATGCAGTATCGTGAACTGAAAAATGCAAAAGACAAGCAGTCTTCTGCTGAAAAAATTATGGAAAACATCCTTCCACATGCAGCTTACTTTATTCTTCATAAATATCCCCGTTCTTCTCACTTTTTTATCTTCCAGGTCATGAGCACCCAGACCAGCACAAAATTAACAACCGTTACTGCAACCGCAAACAGCACAGATAAGAGATCATCTGAAAACAGATTGTAGGAAGCGGAAAAAATCAGCCCTGCACTTACCCTGCCGGAAAAAATACCTGCCAGTATATAATCTGTAAAATAATACAAAATCGCCGGCGTTGCCAGCACGAGCATGCGGTTTGATATATACAGTGACAGATAGGACGCCCATAAGGACAGAATCCCCGACAATAACCCATACTGCAAGCTATAGCACAGGAAATACCATTCAAATTCACGGTTTTTCAAAAAAATCCGCAGCCCTCCGGCACGGAGCAGACTGTCATAGTGCTGCTGACCAGACTGTCCCACCCAGTCCAGACGAAAATGCAAAATGTTCGCAAACAAAAAGATACCGAGAGCCGTCGTAACGAATGCTGACAAAAAAATGCTGCACATCCTTGCAGGAACATACCTTCCTGCTCCTCCGCAGATTATCTGCTGCATCATATATTTATGTTCCGCGTCCTCACACAAACTGTCCGCAAACGCAAGCGCACCGCATATCAGTATCATCATTGCCGGCATCCCATACATAACAAGTGAAAAGACATACAATACACCTGCATGGAAATCAATCCCTTCCAGCGTTGCCAAAAGCAGCACCCCGACGGTCAGCGCCACTGATAAAATAATTTTTGTCGAACAAAACAGCCTTTTTAAGTCAGCCCTCAGATAAGAACAAAATTTCTTCATGGCAGTATTTCCTCTGCCGTCTGCGCGTCTATAATAATCTGCATTTTCTTCCCGCCTTTCTGGCATCCGCTCAGAATCCACGCAGGCCTGACATCATAAACCCCCATGCCGGAGGAAAGATCTACATAGTAATACAACTGCGCCTTTGTGATTTCGTATGCGGCATCACCAAGTACCTGATTAAACTTATCCTCTGCAGTTTTAACAACCGAATCCATATCCGTCAGCGAAACGCCCTCTTTTTCCTCTGAAACCGTAAACACTTTTTCTATCTCAAAATACTCAATCCCCTCTGCAGACACTACTGCCTGAACAGGGGCATTGATATCCCCTGCATCTCCAAATACCTTATTGTATACATGGTAAAGCGGCAGTCCCCTGTAAATCTGGTTAATATAGAAATAATAGCAGTTATCCGCATCCGACCACTGCGGTTTATACTGTGACTTGTCAATATGTCCGTCCATATCCTCATAATATTCCTGCGACTGCATCGTTTCATAATCCAAAGCATACCCTGTATAGTCCGTCTCCATATTGATATCTGCTGCCTGCAAAGTTTTTTGTACTGTTTCAAAAGCCTCCTCGCGGGTCTGAAAAGATAACTGCGCTTTCGTGGAGTATAAATCTGCATTATACCGGTCATCCTCAAATGACACAAAAGTGTTGCGGACAGCCGGCATCAAATCCATTTTCATATACTCCAGTTTACTGGATTCCGGCCCATATGAAAACATCGTCTCCTCCGGACTTACATAAGTCAGTTGATGCGCCATCTTTCCATATTCATCCTCTTCCTCGTAATCGTATGTATCATAGTCTGCGTTATCGCTGAAAAACATTTGAAACACCTTTTTCTGATTCACCTTCTGCATCTGCGCTTTTGCCGTCACAACAGAACTTTTTGTCAGGTCAGTATTTACAATAATATCCATGTTAAATGTAACATTTCCGATTGTTTTGCTAAAAGTTTCAGGAAAAGTTACCACATTATTTTCTTCCGTTTCCACATCTGCCTTACCGCATCCGTACAACGACGGAGAAAGAACAGTAAAAACCAATGCCGTGCAAAGCAGCCCTTTCATTTTCGCTCTCTTAATTTTCATGTCATGATTCCTCTCTTTCCGCACAAGTAATCCGTACTTCTCTTTTTGCTCCTATTATCCCTGTTTTTTCCGCCATTTCAACCCACATCGCGCGAAACGACATTTTCCATCGCTCTTTGGGAAGAACTTTCCCAAAAACAGCAAAAAAATGTCTTTTCATACATACTTTCTATGCTTTTTTATGCGGTTCGTGTATAATCATTGTAAGAATTTTAAACCCGAAAACAGGAGTGAATAAAATGCGCATAGCAGTCTGCGATGATGATGCCCTGATGCTGGAGCAGCTTCAAAAACTTATAAGTGCCTATTTTGAGAAAACCAATGTGAAATGTCCTGAAATTGTCTGCTTTTCTGACGGGGAATCCCTGCTTGCAGACAAAGGTGAAAAAAATATTCTTTTTCTTGATATCGAAATGCCGGGAATCAATGGGATTTATGTGGGAAATGAATTAAAAAGACAGAATGAAAATATCATTATTTTTGTTGTAACCTCGTATTCTGAATATCTGGATGATGCTATGCGTTTCCATGTGTTCCGCTACCTGTCCAAGCCACTGGACATTCGTCGTTTTTTCCGCAATATGAAGGACGCCATGAATCTGTATAACACGATTACCATCAAAGTCCCGGTTGAAACAAAACAAGGGATACACACTCTCCCTGCATCCTCTATTATATCGGTAGAAGCTTTGGGGCGAAAAGTCATCGTCCATACCACGGTACGTGATTTTGAATCTGTCCACAATATGCAGTACTGGCTGGAATTACTGCCAAAAAACTTATTTTTCCAGACACACCGCAGCTTCATTGTAAACTTTGAACATATTGTTGATTTTGACCATACCCTGATTCATATGGCAGGGGGACAGTTTTGCGCTTATCTGACCAAAAGAAAATACAGTGCCTTTAAAGAAGCTTATCTTCTTTATCTGGAAAGCACAAGATAAGAATGGAGGATTTTGATGACAACGGTAATCTGCTATTTTTTCAGTTTTTTCGTGGAGGCAATTATTCTCTGGCAGTACACCTCTACACTTTTTGTTCCGAAACGCCAGTTAAAAACACGGCTTTTTTTGCTGTGTACCCTTTATCTGATTCTGTTTGCCGTATCACTGTATGATTTCAAATGGCTGAATGCATCCTTGTACCTTCTTGCCAGTTTTATATTTCTGATTACCATGTACCGGTTAAAATGGCATTCAGCGCTTTTTCACTCCGCTGTGCTGACTGCCGTCATGTCAATGTGTGAACTGACCGTGTACAGCATCATTGGACGTTTTGCACCGCACTTTTTCACCAAAACGACATATTCAGACAATATTATCCTTTTTGCCGTCTTTAGCAAAATGATATTTTTTACAGTTATCTATATCCTGATACACCTTTTACAGGAACGTCAGGACATAAGCCAGAGGCAGGACAAATACGCATTGCTGCTTGTGTTTATCCCGCTGACCTCAATTTTTGTCATGCTGATTTTTGTAGCTGTAGGGGATACTTACACACTTTCACCCTCTCTGGCTTTTATGATTACTCTGGGAGCTGTCTTTTTGCTGTTTACCAACCTGCTTGTGTTCGGAATCAACCAGTACAACCAGAAAAAGAATATGGAATTTACAGAAATGCAGCTGCTGCTCCAGAAGGAGGCAAATTCAGCAGAATATTATGCAATGCTGCTTGCACAGAATGAAAACCAGAGCATTTTAATCCATGATATGAAAAAGCACCTCCAGTCCATTGCCATATTGAATGATAAGAAAGAAAACGATAAAATCACTGCCTATATCGGACAGCTCATGCTTTCCTCCGACCTGAAGGAATCCGCCCGGCTGTGCGACCACGAACTGCTCAACGCTATTCTGTGCAGATACAAACGCGGGTGCGACAACAGCCGGATTTCGTTTCATGCTGATATCCGGCATGAAACAATTGATTTTATTGCGGATAACGACCTTACTTCCCTGTTCTGCAATCTGCTGGACAATGCATATGAAGCCGCCTGCGGCATTCCCGAAGCCTTTATTGAAATCAATACAAACCGGAAAGCCTCTGCCCCGTTTATTGTATTATCCGTCATAAATTCCAGCCGGAATAATCCCTTTAAGAGCACACAGGGCAGTCTGACCACCACAAAACCCGACAGGAGGAGACATGGCTTTGGGTTAAAAAGCATTCAAAAAACTGTCAGCAAATATCACGGGGATATACAGATGTATTATAATGACAGTACGCTGACTTTTCATACAATCATTACTTTAAAGCGGTAAACTACCCTAAGATATGCCCGTCCATTTCCCGGTAAAGCTCATTCAGCAAAAATCCCCTCTCTAAGTCCTGCCTCTTCTTCCCGCACGAAAGCACTTTCCACAAAACAAGGAACATGACGGACTGTATGATATTTTTCCAGATTTCCAACAGAGAGTTTATTGTTTCAAACACTGACTGGCTCATGGGCTTTTCTCCGAAATGTAATCCATGTATGCCTGCACAACGCCGTCATACTGAATCACAAGTTTTTTTTTGCCTGCTTCGTGATATCTCTTAATTATCAGTTGGGATTTCGTTGAGATGTTCAGTTCACAATCT
>CAYNOE010000122.1:2862-8848 GCA_964398745.1 uncultured Lachnobacterium sp. | reverse complement strand
GGATATCCCAATGGTGATTCTTGGCATTATATGTTTTGTACTTTTGTGTAAGGACGAAGGGAAAGGAAAGGTAAAATGAAGGAATACAGATTCTATGGCTGGGAAAAAGCCGATATAAAGGATGCAGATGGTTTGACACCGAGAGATTATTACGATATTCTCTCTGACATCTGGTGTGCTGACACATGCGCACCGCGGATGAGGGATAAGTGGAGTGTTCATAATCCTACACTCGGACAGTGTTCAATCACAGCGTTTCTGATGCAGGACATCTTCGGCGGCAAGGTTTATGGTATCTTAAGACCCGGCGGAAACTATCACTGCTTCAATGTGGTAGATGACTGTGTATTTGACCTGACCAGTGAGCAGTTTGGAGATGAAGTACTGGATTACAGTAACTGTCCGGAACAGTTCAGAAAGACACACTTTGCCAAAGAGGAAAAAAGGCTGCGGTATGAATATCTGCGGACACAGCTTCTGAACAAGCGCTCTCTTATTCAGCATTGAAGGCTGTGCCAGAAATGATAGAAAAATTTCGACAAAATCCTTGACAAAAGCAGAGGGAAAGTGGTATCTTATATCCAGATTGGTTTACTAAAACTAACGGAAGGTTGTGCAATGAAACAACATAAGATCTGGGCATGGACAGCCGTTATGTATGGCTGATCTGGCTTGGCGGGCTGATTGCCTATGCCCTGCATCTGTTGATACATATGGTGCAGGCGGCAGTTATCAGAACTTATATTCCTGCTCTGGCAACAAGTATCCTGTGTCTGCCGGTCAGTCTGTGGTGCATTGCAAAGAGCATAGAAACGCTTCGCGGCAGCGTGGGAGAAATCATTGTTTTTGGTATTATCGGAACTGCCATTGTTGCGGTGAACCTGAAATTTGCGCAGTCGCTGATTGGGCGTTTTACGGGATGGATGGAAAGAAATACGGGAAAGGAATATACCGATGAAAATTGAAAAAACTGTCCCCGGATTAACGAAGGATGAAATCAAGATTATCGCACATACTTTTAGCAGCTACAAGTTTGAGAATAATGAAGAAAGACTGTATTACAAATGCAAAGGAGAAGAAGGGAAAACTGCTTTTGTAACAGGATATGTGCAGATGGGGGTATTAAGCGGATGGTTACATACTTTAAAGCATACCCCAGGCTACATCAGCATTTCAACGCCGCAGGACAAAACAAATTTGTAACTGTTCAGGACCCCCTGATATTTTCGGGATCCATTTTGTAAAAAACAGATAAATTTTAATTTCCATTTTTATGTATATATCCAGCCTCAGGTGGATAACTGCATCCACGAATAGACGGATGTTGATTCCGATTTCTGAGGCATAAATTATCAGGTTCAAAACCGGGGAAATCCCCGGTTTTGTAAGATGTTGTAACCACCAGAACATTGAAATTTAATACTTATCCACCGTCATTTTTACCATATGCTGTTTTTCGTAAATTCGCTTTTTTACAGCGTTTCCGCTATAATAAAAGCATAAGAAATTACAGAAAGAAGGTGGTCTGGATGCCAGTTAATATCACAGTTGAACTCGTACAACAGCTTATGGGGCAAAACGCTGCTCTCATCAGGCAAAACGAAGAACTGACTGCTACAGTCATGGAACTCAGCCAGACCATCAGGGAACTGAAGGAGCAGTTAAACAAGAACTCCAGGAACAGTTCCAAACCGCCTTCATCAGATGGCTTGAAAAAGCCTCCTGTAAAGAAGGACAGAAGCCTCCGTGAAAAGTCGGGCAAAAAGCAAGGCGCACAGAATGGCCACGACGGCAGCTGTCTGTCAGTCGTATCCGATCCGGATGTTACGGTGGATCATATGCACAGCGACTGTGGGCATTGCCCTAAGTGCGCGGAATGTCTTTTAAACGCATCTGTTAAAGAGACCCGCCATGAGATCGATGCAGTGGTAGCTGTCAATGTGACAGCTCACAATCTGATCGTTGTTCCAGACTGTCCTGTGCATGGAACAGCCAAAGCCGGTTCGTTTCCGGCAGACATCAAAGCGGCTGTACAGTATGGCAAAAACCTGCAGGCTATGGTAACCGCGTTCAACACTGTTGGCGCAGTCAGCGTAAACAGAACCCACGAGATCCTGTCAAGCGTCTTTAACATCCCGCTTGCAACCAGAACAATCAAAAGCATGGTGGCGCGGTGCGCGGATACCCTCAAAGGCACCCATGAAAAGATTCGTCAGATTATGATCGAACTTGGAGTATTCCACTGCGATGAAACCGGCACCCGTGTGGATGGCAAAACATGGTGGGTACACAATGCATCCGATCATTTATTTACCTACCTGACCATAAACCAAAAGCGCGGGCAGGCCGGGATGGAAGAAGCCGGGGTGTTGCCCTATGCCAGAGGGATCATTGTCCACGACTGCTGGGGCTCCTACTGGAAGTACAAAGATGTTACACACGCCATCTGCTGTGCCCATCTCCTGCGGGAACTCAACGGGGTAATTGATAACCATCCCGAACAAACCTGGGCGCCGCGGTTCCGGAAGCTGCTTCTCGACATGAAAAAGGTCAGGGACAAGGTTTTGCGGAAAGGGAAGGATGAAGTCAGCTATTATCATCTGCATAAGTTCGATAAAGAATATGACGACATCATCGAAACCGCATATGCGGAAAACCCACTTCCTGAAAAAACGGCAAGAAAGCGCGGCCGCAGGAAAAAGAGCAAAGTATTAAATTTAATCTGCAGACTGGACAATTACAAGGCATCAGGCTGTTTCCACAGCGAAGAAGGTGCGCAGGAATATCTTACAATCATGAGCTATATCGGGACAGCACACAAGCATGGAATTAATGCATTTACCGCTATCCGCGAAGCGTTAAATGGGAACCCGGATATCATTTTCGGATAGGGGGTTCTGAATCAATGTCATTTAGTTAAGCTATTGGGTTAGATTTCCATTAGGGGTCTAACCTAAATTTTTGTAAAAATTTCACTAAAAGGGGTTGACACAGAACACAAAATGTGCGGCCGCTCTCACTACTGATTGTATTAAATGCATACTGTAAACCCCTCTGATGGAATTGCCGGGAGAACAGTAATAGTCAGCTGATGAGAAATCCGGTGTACTGAAATAGGTGCAGGTTGAACCGTCTGCAGCCAGGAAGCGGTATCTGCCATCGCTTAAAGTGCCGGGAAGCAGTTCCGCAACAGATGAATTAAAATGCCGGAACACAGCTTCCAAAGCAGTCGGTTTAAGTTTTTGACGCTGCTGGTTAAGTGCAGAAGATGTAGGCATGGAAGAAACATCCAGTCCCCAAAAGTCAGGCATTTCCACTTTAGTGGAGGAAGAACCCTGTGAAACGAGAAAAGAAATAAGTTTTTGAGATGAGAGCTTACGGTTCCTTTGAAAATCAATATTTGGGTGAATGGAATACTCCGAAATATTAGAACAGATGTGTTCTACAGATGACTCAAACACTTCTTTGATTTTTTGATGGATCATAATAATGTGTACCTCCTTGAAATTGAAATAATGGTTATATTTTCAATTTCAAGGACCACTCTTACTACTTCTAAAAATACAATCAGTAGTGAGAGCGGCCGCACATTTTGTGTTCTGTGTCAACCCCTTTTAGTGAAATTTTTACAAAAATTTAGGTTAGACCCCTAATGGAAATCTAACCCAATAGCTTAACTAAATGACATTGGGTTCTGAATAGTTACGAAAACTGCATTTTCAGATTTTATCCAGAAAGGAATTCTTGTGTATGAGTAATCACCTGAAACAGCAGAGCAGTCCTTATCTGTTACAGCATGCTGGTAATCCGGTCGACTGGTATCCGTGGTGTGAGGAGGCATTTGAAAAAGCAAAGAAAGAGGACAAGCCGGTATTTTTGAGTATTGGATACAGTACCTGCCACTGGTGCCATGTCATGGCGCATGAAAGCTTTGAAAACAGCCGGATTGCGGAAATTCTTAACCGTTTTTTTATTTCTATTATAAAGTGGACAGGGAGGAGCGGCCGGATATTGACAGCGTGTATATGACGTTCTGTCAGGCATTTACCGGAAACGGCGGCTGGCCGATGAGTATTTTTATGACGGCGGAACAGAAACCTTTTTTTGCCGGAACTTATTTCCCGCCGGAATCACATTATGGTATGATGGGATTTAGAGAATTACTGCTTAAAATAACAGGCGTATGGCAGAATGACAAGGAAAATCTCCTGCAGACAGCAGAGACGCTTGTAGCGAACATTAACAGAAATAACAGTACCATTTATCATTACACTGGTGAAAATCTGCCGGAACACGCAGCAAAAATTTTTGCCCGGATATTTGATAAAATAAACGGCGGATTTGGAACGGCACCGAAATTTCCAACGCCGCATAACCTGATTTTCCTGATGCTGTATTCCCGTTTACGGCAGGATGAAAATGCCATGGAGCAGGCATGCGTTACACTGGAAAAAATGAGAAAGGGCGGAATTTTTGACCATATTGGTTACGGGTTTTCCCGGTATTCCACAGACGATAAATTTCTGGTTCCCCATTTTGAAAAGATGCTTTATGACAACGCACTTTTAGTACTTGCATATGCTGCTGCATATAAAGCATCGGGAAACCATTTGTTTTTTGATACGGCAGAAAAAACAG
This sequence comes from uncultured Lachnobacterium sp., assembly GCA_964398745.1. Lineage (GTDB taxonomy): Bacteria > Bacillota > Clostridia > Lachnospirales > Lachnospiraceae > Roseburia. The sequence goes on along the minus strand of CAYNOE010000122.1, from coordinate 4,210 downwards.
CGGCATATATTTTCCGTGAAATGACGGGAGCAGAAGGAGAATTTTATTCTGCGCAGGATGCAGACAGCGAAGGGGAAGAGGGCGGATTTTATGTCTGGGATTATGACGAAATCTGTAATGTTTTAGGAAAGAAAAAAGGGAAGGATTTCTGTGATTATTTTGGCGTTAGCAGGGAGGGGAATTTTGAAGGGAAAAATATACCGAACCTGCTTGCACAAAATGTTGTTTCTGACCGCTTTATAGAGGAAACAGAAGCGTTATATCATTACCGGAAATCCCGTGCAAGGCTTCATCTTGACGATAAGATTCTGACTTCATGGAACTCACTGATGATCTGCGCCCTGTCCATACTGTACCGTGTGACGGGAAAAGGCCAGTATCTGGATGCGGCAAAAAAAGCAGGAATTTATATCGAAAGAAATCTTGTCAGGGATGGGATTATTTATGTAAGCCGCCGGAACGGAAAATTATCAGTAAAGGGCTTTCTGGAGGATTATGCATATTATGCACTGGCACAGCTTTTTCTGTATGATGTAACAGCTGAAGAAGGATTTTTGAAATGTGCAGAAAAGATATGCGGGGAAATTGAAACGCAGTTTGCAGATGAAAAAAACGGCGGATATTTTTTATATGGAAATTTAAATGACAGTCTGGTTTCAAGACCAAAAGAAACCTATGACGGAGCGCTGCCGAGCGGAAATTCCATTCTGGCATACTGCCTTGTCAGATTATCACAGATTACCGGAAAAGAAATATATAAGGAGCGCGCCAAAAAACAGCTTGCATTTTTATCTGCAGAAGCGTCCCGTAATCCTGCCGGTTACTGTATGTTTTTAATTGCCCTGATGGTGCATGAGGAACCGCCGGAGCATATTACTGTGGTACTTTCAGGGGAGGAAGGGCGCGGGGGGATTTGGTGCAGTCTGCCGCCCTCCGGTTCTTACTGCCCCGACTTGAAATAATGCGAAAAAATGGTATTATATACAAAAAGGCCGGGGGGATAAATTATGCGCAGTGAAACAGTCATGTACAGGATGTTTATGGATATTGCAGAGACGGACAGCCGGATTCTTGCAGTATATATGAACGGGTCACGGACAAATGGAAACGCACCGAAGGATATATTCCAGGATTATGACATCGTGTTTGTAGTAACAGAAACGGGCAGCTTTATCAGTGACAGGGAATGGATTCGTAAGTTCGGCAATATTCTGTACATGCAGTATCCCGACGAACATCCGGATTTTCCGTCGGATAAAGACAGCTTTTACGGCTGGTTAATGCAGTTTGATGACGGGGTGAGGATTGACCTTCATGTGGAATCTGTCAGCCATGCAAAAGCACATAT
>CAYNOE010000122.1:0-2762 GCA_964398745.1 uncultured Lachnobacterium sp. | reverse complement strand
TCAGGAAACCATCGGAGGCCCAGTTTCATGCATGCACCAATGAATTCTGGTGGTGCAGTAATAATCTTGCCAAAGGACTCTGGAGAAAAGAAATTTTATATGTTCAGGACATGGCTAATTTTGTTGTCTGCAAGCAGCTGGAAAAAATGCTTTCATGGAAAGCCGGTATCAGAACGGATTTCCATGTCAGTGTCGGAAAGTCAGCAAAATATTTATACCGCTGGCTTGATGCGGACGAATACCGGAATTATGTAAGCACCTATTTTGGCGGTGGAATAAACGAAGCATGGGATGCGGTTTCTTTGATGTGTGATTTGTTTGATCATACATCAGAATATGTGGCGGAAAAACTGGGATACACATACCATACAGACGAGGCAGCAGCGGCAAGAGGGTTTCTGGAGCATGTGAGAAAACTGCCGGAAGATGCCGGGGAAGTTTATGAAAATCATTGATGGAAAAAAGGATTTATTATAAGATAGGTGTACAGGAGGTAACGGGATTAATGAAAACAAAAAAGTTAAAGTGCGGATTTACGCCATACATAACACCGGATGAAAAGCTGCTTGTTACAGTCAGCAGAAATACGGCATATGTGTATAACCTGGAGGACGGGAAGCTGCAGCAGTCCGTAAAATCACTTAGTAATCTGTCTGAAACAGCCGTTTCAGGAGATAAAAAGCTTCTGGCTGTAAAAAATACATCAGGAATGATTGCTCTGATTTCTTTAGAGAGCGGCGAGGAAATCGGAAGGTGTGCGATGGAGCGCAGGGAAGGGGAGACCATCGTGTTTACGCATGATGACAGCGGGGTACTGGATTTTGACTGGGATGGCAGAACCATGCTTTTAGACTGCCAGAGCGTAAAACACCGTATTCTGGACGGTCCAACAAATGTTGTCGAAGGAAGGCTGCCGCGTACTGTGTTTATGCACTATGATGTTTACAGCGACCGGATTTACAGGTTTATGGCTGATGAATATATAGGAGGAGATATACGTGGCAGGGCGCTGGTGTCAGACGCGGATGCGGAAAATATTTCATATCATACGGTGCAGGAATTTGATAACATACCGGAACATGGACAAGGACTTTCTTTTTGCAAAATACATAATTATTATGTGGACTGGAAAAAGAACCTGTTAATAAAAACCGACAAGAATTTTGCAGAAATATCCAGGACCGAGCTGCCGTCCGAATGGAAAACAGCAACCGGCAAGGCGTATGACAGAATCTGGGTATCAGAAGGAGAAAAATATCTGTTTGTGGATTTTGGCAGACTGTGCGCCGCAGACGATTTTAAGGCATATGCGGCTGCAGAATCCCTGTCCAGTTTATATGAGCTTGATACCATGGAAAAGGTGGCGGATTTTGATTATGAATATGTGTCGGATTTTCTGATGTTTGATGACGACAGACGGTTTGTACTGGCAACGTGGAAGGGATCATATCTGGGGACGATATAGATGCAGAATGTGAAATATGATAGGAGGAGCTGGTAAAATGGCGGTTTATTTAAATACAAATGCTGCATACAAGGATTTCTGGATGCTGCATAATGAAAAATATTTTGTTGACAAGTCCGGCATTATTCAGAAAGTGAATGAACGGATTCGCACGAAGAACAGATATCTGTGTATTACTAAGCCACGCCGCTTCGGTAAAACCTCCGTGCTGAACATGATTGGGGCGTATCTGGGAAAGGCATTCCCGTCCGGGGAATTGTTTGATGCTCTAAAAATCGGCAAAAGCGGTAGTTATCACACACACCTGAACCAGTATAATGTCATCAGCATGAGTCTGAACAGTCTGCCGGAAGATGGTGATACTTATGCTGATTATCTGGCACTGATAAAGGGGACTCTTAAGGACGACATAGAGGAAGTATATCCGGAACTGAAAAACAGGGAGTTTCGCAAGCTGCCTGATTTACTGGCAGCCACGGGGGATGAATTTGTCTTTATTATTGATGAATGGGATTATATTTTCAGCCATGATTTATACAGGGAAAACCAGGAGGACTTTCTGGAGTTTTTGAGAGACCTGCTTAAGGATAAACCATATGTTGCACTGGTTTACATGACGGGTGTTCTGCCGATTAAAAAGTACAGTACCGGTTCTGCACTCAATATGTTTGAAGAATATACAATGCTAAACGATTCGAGTTTTGATGAGTATTTTGGATTTACGGAACAGGAAACCAGAATGCTCTGCAGCAGGCAGTCAAAGCTGACAGCATCTGAAATTGCAGAATGGTATAACGGGTATATTACGGAGGATGGGGGAAGAATATATAATCCTCGTTCGGTTGTTCTTGCACTGATGAACGGAAAATGCAGAAGCTACTGGACCAGAACCGGAAAAACAGATGAGGTTTTGTTTTTTCTCAAATATAATATTGGCGAAGTGCAGGATGATGTTATAAAAATGGTGAACCATATGCCGGTCAGAATAGATATAACAGATGAATATACGGCCGGTCAGAAGAGTCCCGCAAACAGAAAAGAAATTTATTCTGCAATGATCATTTACGGACTGCTTTCCTACCATGAAGGGCAGTTGTGTATTCCAAATAAAGAGTTAATGATTGAATTTGAAAATGCAATGGAAGATGATGAGTTTGGTTATGTGGCAGGACTTGTCAGAAACTCGCAGGAGGTATTAAATGCCACATTGGAAAAGCAGGGGAATATTGTCGCGTCATATCTTCACAATATTCATAACAGTGAAATTCCGGTGCTGAAATATAATGATGAAAACAGC
>CAYNOE010000121.1:0-8868 GCA_964398745.1 uncultured Lachnobacterium sp. | reverse complement strand
TTACTTTTCTTCTAATGAATTTATAAATTCAATAATTAAATCTCTTCCCGAATTGGATTTATAATTGTGTATATCCATTTAATCACCTTCCCCGCATTTCTTTAATTGCAAAACCACTCAATTCACCTCCTATCCTTTGAAACAATTATACAACGAATAAGTTGTAAAGTCAATCCAAAAACTTTTACATTGAACTGTGTAGTCGTCCTTATACTTACTGCAGACCATGGCAGTTCCATAAATTCCGTCAATCGAACAGACAATGCCTTTCATAAGGATTCTTTCCTTCTTCGTGGATAGTTTTACCTGACAGGGATAAAAATTCTTATTCTGCTATAACGCAAAAAAAGGACTGCCACACGAAAAACCAGTGTGCAGTCCCGTTTCCATTCTACATAAATCCTACTCTTCAGTCTCTGCAGTTTTCTTGGATGCATAGTAATCCTCAAACTTCTTGTTCGCCGCATCCATGGTCTTCTGGCAGATATCCGGAAGTTCCTTGCCCCATGCCCCGGTTGCCTGCTTAAAGCCCTTTTCCATGGCGGCCTGCATCTTCTTCATCTTCTCCACGTCATCGCCTGCAAGTGCGCTTGCAAAATCAAACAGACGCTCAGAAGTCTGCTTTACTCCATAATAACCATCCTCTGCAATATCTTTCTGTGCCTGCAGCTTTGTCTGTGCATCTACGGTAAAGTCACCTTTTGCAAGAAAACTCCAGATATCGTTTGCATTGGCATAGGAAGCAGCCTGCTGGCCCATCATCTTCCTTACAATATCAACCATCTGCTGCTGTCTTGCCTGCTGGTCATTCTTCATCTGCTCAACTAATGCGGCACGGTCTTCTGAACTCATTTTGTTTACAGAATATGTTGCCTTTTTGGAAGTGCTTTCCGTCTTCTCATAGACTGCACTGGGATCTTTTGCAGTATTTTCTGCCGCTGTCTTCTCAGCGGCTGTCTCTGCTGCAGCTTTTACAGTTCCTGCTGTCTCATATGCAGGATATGTACCTGCTGTGTTTACTCCGTTTGTTGTGTTTACTCCCATGTTCTCATCCTCCTTGAAATAAAAATCTTTGAATATCTCTTAGAATTTAAATCCGTTTAAATCCAGAGTGCTTAAAAATTTATCTGCTTCCACTATACTATATATTGTATCGGCAGTTTCTTCAATAACTTAATAGCACTTCCAGATTTCTGGCAGTAAAATTATAAACCCTTAATCCGCTCCAGCGCCTTTACAGTATTTTCATAATTTCCAAACGCAGTCAGTCTGAAATACCCTTCCCCGCTCGGTCCGAAACCGGACCCCGGCGTACCAACCACATTCGCTTTCTCCAGAAGATAGTCAAAGAATTCCCATGACGTCATCTTATCCGGTGTCTTAAGCCATATATACGGAGCATTCACGCCCCCGAATACCTCAAACCCAGCATCCTTAAGCCCGTCCTTTATGGTCTTTGCATTCCTCATGTAATAAGCCACCTGCTCCTTAAGCTGTGCTTTTCCGGCATCGGAATATACTGCCTCTCCTGCACGCTGCACGATATATGGAGCTCCGTTAAACTTGGTGCCGTGGCGGCGCGCCCACATGCCATTTAAGGAAACCTCACCGCACTTTAATGCTTTCGGCACGACCGTGAAACCAAGGCGCACACCGGTAAATCCTGCATTCTTGGAAAAGCTGCGAAGCTCAATGGCACAAGTTTCGGCTCCTTTGCATTCATAAACAGAATGCGGCACGTCATCTTCTGAAATATAGGCTTCATATGCCGCATCATAAATAATCACGGCGCCAACCCTGTTTGCATAATCCACCCATCCCTGAAGCTGGTCTTTCGTCAGTGTTGTTCCGGTTGGATTGTTCGGCAGGCACAGATAAATCATATCCGGCGTTTCCTTTGGATATTCCGGTACGAAACCGTTTTCCGCCGTACACGGCATATAGATGACGTCAGACCATGTCTCTGTTTTTGCATCATATGTACCGGTTCTTCCCGCCATTACATTGGAATCCACATAAACCGGATACACCGGATCACAGACCGCAATTTTATTCTTCCCGCCGAAAATCTCCTGTATATTGGCGGAATCACTCTTTGCCCCGTCCGAAATAAAAACTTCATCTTCTGAAATGTTACAGCCCTTTGGCTTATAATCATTTTCCACAATGGCTTTTCTTAAAAATTCATATCCCAAATCCGGTGCGTAGCCATGGAACGTCTCTGCGTGTCCCATCTCGTCAACCGCCTTATGCATCGCCTCAATAATCGCCGGGGCAATTGGCTGGGTCACATCGCCAATCCCCAGGCGTATCAGCGTCTTATCCGGATTTGCCTGCTGGTATGCGCTTACCTTCTTTCCAATTGTACTAAACAGATAACTGCCCGGCAGCTTCTGGTAATTTTCATTAATCTGGAACATCTTTTTTTCCTCTCTTCTTTTTTTATTCTTTTATCGTAACTATTCAGAACCCCGCCCCGTACATTCGCAAAACCGCACGACCAGTCGTGCTTTCCATGTAATAAGGAGGGGCCCGCTTTGCGGGAAGATTCCTTATTACCTGCCTCCTTTTACTCATATACGGGGCGGCGGCTCTATTCGAGCCACCCTGAAATAAGATAAACAGATTCTTACATGCCAGCATGACGAATTCTGCTTATCTTATTTCAGGGGGTTCTGAATAGTTACTCTTTTATCTCATCAATATCCGTGAGATTTACCCCCAGAACGTTCAGTAATGCCTTTAAAGAAATATATTTTTCTTCAGTTCGGCATAGGTTCTCGTTGCGCCTTCTTCTTTTGCAACCATCATATACCGCTGTATTTCCCGGAAATCCTCTATAGCAGTTTTTGCAATTTCAGCACTATCTGGCATGCGCTCACCCGCTTTCTTACAAATATCAATGATGGTAATTCTGGTATTAATATTATATCAGACAGTCCGCAGGGTGTAAAGATAATTCCCGGACGGTTTACCCCTCCTCCATAAGACTTAAAATCATCTGGGAAATCTCCACTAAGCCGGTACCGTTTTCCATGCTCCTCTTTTGAATGTACCGGTGCGCTTCTTCCTCCGAAAAAGTATTTCGTTCCATCAGAAGCGCTTTTGCCCGTTCGATTACTTTTTTCTCTTCTTTTGTACGCTGCACCGGCATGCGCCGCTTTTGTTTTTTCCGCTGCCGGATTTCCCCTTCCATCATTTCCAGCGTCTGCAGCAGTTCATGCACCTTAAGCGGCATTGCAAGGCACACAAGGTTATCCAGTTCCCGCTCCTGTATCAGGGAAGCCGAGGCAATCAGAAGCATCTGGAATTCCGGGGGCATATACTCATGCAATTCTGTATACATCATATCCACAAAACGGCCTCCGCAGATTAAAATCCCGCTTTCCAGGCTGTTTGCACCAGAAAGTGCCTGTGCACCAGTCGTACACACTGCCTGCACCGGATAACCGCTCTGTGCAAGAATCTTTTTTATATTCCGCGCAATTTCCTGTTTCGGAAATGCAACGATTATGTTACTCACTGTTTAATCCCCTGCATGATTACTTTCAGATTTTGTACAGATACTGTTCCAGTTCCCATTCCGTCACCTGCGAACGGTACTGGAGCCATTCTGCTTCCTTTGCATCTATATATTTTGCCGTAATATGCTCCCCAAGCGTTTCCCTCACAAGGGAATCTTTTTTTAATTCCTGCACAGCTTCATATAAATCCCGCGGAAGGGAAACAATTCCCCGTTTCGCCTTGGTTTCCTCATCCAGACAGTTGATATTTTCTTTTATCTGGGCCGGCGGCTCAATCTGTTTTTCAATTCCGTCAATTCCAGCAGCAAGGCATAACGCAAGCGCAAGATACGGGTTTGCGGACGGATCGGGACTGCGGAGTTCTATCCGCGTTTCCTCCCCGCGCGAAATCGGAACACGAACCAGCGGACTCCGGTTTGTCGTGGACCACGCAACATCACTCGGCGCCTCATACCCCGGAATCAGACGCTTATAGGAATTTTCCAGCGGATTTAAAATAAGCGTCATGCCCCTGACATGCTTTAACAGTCCGCCAATAAAATAATACGCTTCCTTGCTTAAGCCAAGCTCTCCGTCTTTGTCGTCAAAAATATTGTGTCCGTTTTTGGAAAGCGACATATTGACATGCATTCCCGAACCGTTCATTCCGGATTTCGGCTTTGGCATAAAACTGGCAAACAGCCCGTGGCGTTTTGCAATCGTCTTTACGGCAAGCTTAAAGGTCACCATATTGTCCGCCGTAACGAGCGCCTCGTCATACCGGAAATCAATTTCATGCTGTGCCGGGGAAACCTCATGGTGGGAGCTTTCAATCTCAAAGCCCATCCCCTCCAGTGTCAGCACCATATCCCTTCTTGCGTTTTCTCCAAGATCCACCGGCCCCATGTCAAAATAACCTGCTTTTTCATGGGTAATCGTGGTCGGCTGTCCGTTTTCATCCTGATGGAACAAAAAGAATTCGCACTCCGGTCCCACGTTAAAGGTATAGCCAAGCTCTTTTGCCTTTTTAATCTGCTGCTTTAATATATATCGCGGATCGCCCGCAAACGGTTTGCCATCCGCCATATAAACATCACAGATAATCCGCGCCACTTTGCCCTGCTGCGGCCTCCATGGAAAAATTGTAAAAGTATCCAGATCCGGATGCAGATACATATCCGCCTCCTCAATCCTCACATATCCCTCAATGGACGAGCCGTCAAACCGGCATCGGTTATCCAGTGCCTTTTCAAGCTGACTGGACGTAACCGCAATATTTTTCATAGTTCCAAAAATATCGGTAAACTGGAGACGGATAAATTCCACGTCCTCCTCTTCTGCAATCCGGAAAATATCTTCCCTGGTGTATCTGCCCATTTTATGCCCTCCTTAAAAATTATTCAATGTTCTGCATTTTTATAAATTCAATTACTTTCTGGTATTCCATGGAACCGCCAAACAAATCCAGCGCGCTTCCTATTGTTGCATTTAAACGTCCCCGTCCAAGCCTCGCAATCTCTTTTAAATCGTCGAAGCTGTGAATGCCGCCCGCATAGGTAACAGGGATTTTTCCCCAGTCACCGAGCAGTTTCACCAGCGGTTTTTCAATTCCGGACGCTTTTCCTTCCACATCCACTGCATGAACTAGAAATTCAGCACAGTATTTTGACAGCTTATCCAAAAGTCCTGCTGTCACCTGTTCCTCCGTAAATTTCTGCCAGCGGTCGGTCACGATATAATAGCCGCCGTTTCTGTACCGGCACGATAAATCCAGCACCAGACATTCTTTTCCAATGGCTTTTAGTTTCTGCAGGTTTTCGTAATTTATCCTGCCGTCCTTAAACACATACGAGGTCACAATAACCGCGGAGGCCCCGGCATCCAGAAATTCTTCTGCGTTTTCCGCCGTAATACCGCCGCCTGCCTGCAGGCCTTTCGGATATGCCCGCAGGGCAAATAATGCCTGCTTTTTTGTTTCTTCATAATACGGACTGTCCTGCGCATTTAATAAAATAATGTGTCCGCCTTTTATACCTTGTTTTTTGTAAAGGTTTGCATAAAAAGCGGCATCCTGCCCGGACACAAAGTTTTCATCAGCAAAATCGCCCTTATCCGTCAGGCTTCCCCCGACAATCTGCTTGACTTTTCCATTATGAATATCAATACAAGGTCTGAATTCCATTTTCTGCTCCTGCCAAATTATAAATAAAATAAGAATAAAAATGGGCACAGAAGCCCTCTCATGTGGCTCCTTTGCCCTATGTAATCCCCTGTCCCCCAAGGCATTACCTGCGTACACTGCTTCCGCATAAGCGGAACTTTAAATGCTATAATAACACAAACCAGTCAATTTGTGAACTCCGGCTTTATTTTGAATCCAATGCCAGCAGATCCTCCAGTTCCCCTACCATGGAATTAATTGATTCCACCTGCTCAGAAAGCGCAATAATCTCGCTCGTATTACTCTGAACCATACTTGTGATATTGGAAAATTCCTCATTTTCAGACAGGATACGCTCTGCAATATCCTCGTTGATATCCACAGTTTCCTGTATTACACCAGTCTGGACACTGCGGATTTTTTCTGCTTCCTCAACCGCATCCAGGGATTCCTTCAGTAAATCCAGCATTGTACGGACGCCTTCCACCGTCTCCTGTATCACCTGGTTCTGGTTCAGCAGCTGCTCCACATTTGCGCTGATATATTCGGAAACGTTGCGGATTCCAACCTGCACACGGTTTACCACCTCACCGACATTCTGCAGTGATTCCTTCGTATTATCTGCCAGGGTTCCAACCTCCTGGGCAACAACGGCAAACCCGCGTCCTGCCTCTCCTGCGCGTGCTGCCTCAATGGATGCATTCAGCGCAAGAAGGTTGGTGGATTCCGCAATCTCATTTATAATATCCAGCGTACTGCCTATCTCCCCTGATTCTTTTAAAAGCTTGTCCGTTACCTCTTTTGTCTTTCCCGTAGAATTTTCCACTTCCTTACTCATGCCCATCAGATGGTTAAGGGACTTTTCGTTTGCTGCGGAAATCTCCACCAGCTCCTTGGAAATACTGTTTACATCCTGCATTTTTGTTTCCATGTTATGGCTGCTTTCTTCCAGCTTCTGCAAGTTTCCGCGGCTCTGTTCGGACTTCTCAATCATCTCCCCGCTGCGCTCCAGCAGGTTTTCGCTGATTGCGGACAGTTCCTCCGTGGAAGTGCTTTCTGACTGCGCAGTTCCTACCAGCACCTCGCTCGCTTTCCCCAGCTTTCCTGCAACGTCTGTCACCTTGCCAAGCACGTTCTGCACCCTTTCGTTGTTCCTCTCCATCTCATCCTTTTTTGCAGAAATAAGATGACGGGAAATCATATGAATCAGCATATAAATAAATATCATGGTCAGAACAAGGCAGAGTATCCTGTTAATTACCGCCGAGCCAAACATCTCATCCTTCACCGGCAGAAAAGCATCCCCGTCCACAAACCATGAAATCACCAGCGACACTGAAATTTCTATGATAGTCACCAGCACCACCGTCGGATCCAGAAACAAAGCAGTCACGATTGTAAATAAAAAGGAAAACGCCCAGTATTCCCGGACCGGTGCCATATATAACAGTATATTATACTGGACCAGCATAATAACAACCAGAAAAATCTTGCTCTGCTTCAGCTTATCCGCCCTTACAACGCCGTTTTCATAGCCGGTTTTAATAAAGTAAATGGCAATCAGCAGATACAGGACATTTGTCAGGTCGCAGAAGACAAAAATTCCAAACGGTATATTCTGGTAATAGCCGGAAAGGCGGTCCATGGTACTTGAACCTCCTCCCACCAGACAGGCAAGCGTAATGGCCAGCAACGTTATTTTATACACCTTGTTAATATAAACATCCAGCGCCGTCATGTTTTTTTGATCCATCTTTCATTTCTCCTTTTCTTTAGAACTGGTACAACTGCACGATTACCGAAGAACCCGCGCCAATTGTAGCAATTAATATTTTATTTCCCGGCTTTGCATATAAATCCCACATTCTGTTCAGGCATAATATGGTACAGGTATTTCCCGTATACCCGTACTCACTTCCCACATAATGGTATTTCTGCTCCGGTACATTTAAAAGCTTTAGTGTCCGCATATTGTCAGCGTCACTTAACTGTGAAAAGATAAAATAATCAATCTCGTCCGCGGTAAGAAAATTCCGTTCCAGTACACACCGGATTTCCCTTACAATATCATCCACCATGTCATCCTTGGCAGAAGGTATCCACTCCAGCCTTTTTTCATTCGGCTCGATTTTTTTTAACGGAACTTTTGACATCCCGCATTTAGGATATGTTACATACGCATGGGAACTGGCATCTATGTACATTTTTGTATCCAGAAAGCCTTTCTTTTCCTCTTCCCCGGAAGTTTCCAGCGCAACACATGCCGCAGCATCCGCAAAATTTGCGTATACCACGGTATCCCCCCAAAGAGCAGCCGGTGAAATGCAAAAACAGCCAATCACCAGAGCCCGGGCAATACCGGATGCTTTCATAATACTTGGAAACAACATCCATCCCCAGCACCACTCCTGTACAGTTGCAGTTCATATCAAAAGCAACATTAACGTTCTCCATTTCATCGCCATACAGTCCCACAAGTTTTATTGCGTTTGAAGGTGTTAAATATTCCGGGGTATCCGAACAGAATACCAGCATTTCCACTTCTTTCAGATGAATACCGTGTTTTTTCACACAGTTATCAATTGCATTCCGGCACATACTGACCGCGTTTTCGTCCTCAGAAATAAAATAACGCTTTCGCCTTCCCATATGCTTCATAAGATGGCTTGCGTCCAGCCCTATATGCTCAAAATGTTCGTTAATTTCCTCGTTATATACCTTATGCTCTGGTATATATACCCCTGTTCCCCTGATTTTAACATTTTCCAAATACCGCCACTCCTTCCCCATGCTGTAAATATCTGTTACAGAATCCGTACAGCCATGTTGTTCCTGCAAATTAAGAAAAAAAGAAGGCTGACCGGTATTCTGCCTTACCCAATACAAATTTACAAATTATATTTTTCTTTCATTCACCTCCCCTTTTATAAAATGATGAAGAAGTAATATCCGGCTTACAAACCTCTTTGAAATAAACATATTTTACTACAGAAGGCAAAAATTGTAAAGGGAATTGCGAAACAGTCTGGTATTTTTTGTAACAGTTCATCCTTCTGCTGAACTGTTACTATTTTTTTCTTGACATGCTGCCATTATTCTGCTATCATCTATAAAATTACAGATTTGAAACATCCGCGGTTCAGATGTTTCATCAAACGGTTTTGACAGACAGTTTGCCTGCCATACAGACATCTTACAGATAAA